>CAZBNY010000017.1:0-17843 GCA_964493235.1 uncultured Lachnospiraceae bacterium | reverse complement strand
CACAGGTTCGAGCCCTGTAACTCCCATTTTTTTGCCCGTCATCTGGACGGGCTTTTTCTTTTAATATAACTTGGATTGATTTTTTAAATATAATATGCTAGTATTCAGATATAAATTTGTTATCGGCAGGTGAGTTTATTGGCGGCTCCATTTAGCAAAAACAGAAGAGATGAAATAGCTGAGAAGCTGAAGGAGGGCGCAAGACTGACAGCGATGGAGCATGGCATGAAAAAGACTTCAGTTGACACTCTTGTGGCATATGCCGGCATTTCCAAGGGAGCCTTCTATAAGTTTTATCAGTCAAAGGACGAGCTTTTTCTTGAAATAGTTGAGGATTGGCATACGGAAATATATGGATCAGCGCTGGACACACTTATGGAAAAAAGCGGATCTTCATATAAGGCCAAAGCGGCAAAGGCCCTATATCAGGCTTGCGAATTTATCGAAAAAAATAATATAATGAAATTTATAAAAAATGACCTGCCGCTCCTTCTGGAAAATATTTCGGGAACAGAGCTGGCGGAACGCTATCATGGAGATGATATTCATATAGACGAGGTTATTCGTTTTTCCGGAATAAAGCTTCTGGTTACCAATGATGAGGCCGTGAGTATTGTTAAAAATGTTGTATTTACAGTGCTTAATTCCGATATGCAGGGGTATTGGTATTCACAGAAAATATTAATAAACAGCGTTTGTGATTTTATTGTAAAATAAGCCGACAGTTAAAAACTGCCGGTTTTGTCATTTATAAGAGAATGATAGCCGCGATATTGAAATATATAAGAAGGAAAATGGCGTCAACTAGAGTAGTAATAAGCGGACCGGCCATGATAGCGGGGTCAAAGCCGATCCTTTTCACCGGCATGGGAAGCGTACAGCCTATCACCTTTGCAGCTACTACTGCCATTGTCAGTTAAACGGTAAGATTTACAGCTATGGAGACATTGTCAAAGAAAAGAAGTCTGACAAAATTAACGCCGCCAAGCATAAGTCCGCACAGAACACCTACTCGGAATTCTTTCCAGATAACTTTAATAATATCCTTCATCTCGATCTAGTCAAGTGCCTTACTACGAATGATCATATAGCTGAAGGCCTCAGTAGCGTTGTCCTTAGTGAGCAGACGGAATACAAAAAGTTTCCTCTCATCAGGCAGAAGCTCAAAAAACTGCGCAGTATCATTTGAGTTAAGCTCATTTAATTCAGCCTTAAGGCCTTTATCCTGTGCTGATTTAAAAGCTCTAAAAGCTGCTCATACAACGATGAAGACAGAAAACATTTACAAAAAAACAACGAATGCCTGTGATTAAAGCATTCGTTGCTTTTTATGCTTTCTTATGACGCCGACCATTAATAAGCCTGACTTTTGGTGTGCCACACTTTATTTTGGTCTGTTTTACTTTTTAGATATTTTTAAATACGTCTACTTTATCAGTCTTTTCCCAAGGAAGGTCAAGATCGTGGCGTCCAAAATGTCCATAAGCCGCTATCTGCTTGTAAATAGGCCTTCTCAAGCCTAACTTTTTGATGATCGCGGCCGGTCTTAAATCAAAGTTTGCCTGTACAAGCTCCATGATCTTTTCATCGGGGATCTTGCCTGTGCCGAATGTATCAACAAGTATTGATACAGGTTTAGCTACGCCGATAGCGTACGCAAGCTGTACCTCGCATTTTTTAGCTATTCCGCTGGCAACTATATTTTTAGCGACATAACGGGCAGCATAGCAGGCGGAACGATCGACCTTTGTGGGGTCCTTGCCTGAGAACGCGCCGCCGCCGTGACGGGCATATCCGCCGTATGTATCAACTATGATCTTTCTTCCTGTAAGACCACTGTCACCCTGAGGGCCGCCAATTACGAAACGTCCTGTGGGATTGATATAATACTTGGTCTTATCGCTTAAAAGCTCGGGAGGAATGACCGTTTTGATGACCTTTTCGATAATATCCTCCCTGATCTGTTCCTGTGATACCTCGGGGTCATGCTGTGCCGAGATAACAACAGTGTCAACGGCTACAGGCTTGTCGTCCTCATAAACGACTGTCACCTGTGACTTTCCGTCGGGTCTGAGATATTCAAGAGTTCCGTTCTTACGAACCTCCGTGAGCTTTTTTGTGAGGTTATGAGCGAGGTATATAGGCATAGGCATATAGTCCTCTGTCTCGTCGCAGGCGAAGCCGAACATCATTCCCTGGTCTCCGGCGCCTGTATCAAATTCACTTGTGTCCTCGCCTGTTTTATTCTCCAGCGCCTTGTCAACGCCAAGGGCGATATCGGGAGACTGTCCGTGAATCGACGTGATAACTGAGCAGGTATCGCAGTCAAAACCGTATTTTGCTCTGTCATAGCCGATTTCTCTGACAGTTTCTCTTACCAACTGTTCATAGTTTACGTTGGCCTTACTTGTGATCTCGCCAATTACAAATACTACTCCTGTTGTGGTGGCAGTCTCGCAGGCAACACGAGACATGGGATCCTGCTCGAGGAGAGCGTCAAGTATTGCGTCAGAGATCTGGTCACACATTTTATCGGGATGTCCTTCTGTAACGGACTCCGATGTAAATAATCTTCTTGCCATAAATACATTCCTTTCTGTTTTGAGCGATAAAAAGAAAAGCCCAAGCAGGGCTTTGATCTATAAAACTTATCTTCCGCCTAAAAAACAAGCGGGGGAATTGGCACCGTGCAAATGCCGGTTGCCGGGTTTCACAGGGCCCTGTCCCTCTACCACTCTTGATAAGATATTGTTGTGTTTTCTGTATTAAGTTATAACTTACTAATACCTTTTTGTCATTACCCAAATGAACAATGTTGTCCAAAGTGGTAATACCTTTTGGGACATGGGCAAAATAGTGTCAAATTGGTGCAATCGAGAATTATTTGGGAAGATATACATATACATAAAACGGAGAAAATATTAGTCTTGACTGACTTGATGTTTTCTGATATAATCTGACGCAATAAGGGAGTAGTCAGCGCTTACGCGTGACGAAGTCAACATACTGAAACCTCTGGTTTCTGGCTTTGTATTAAATGACGAGACTTATCTGTTGACGGCAGATGGGCCTCGTTTTTGTTTTATGCCGTTGACGCGAATTAGGCTTTGCGGAAAGGAATGTTTTGAAAATGAGCTTGACGGAACTGTTTATTCTGGCTGTCGGTCTTTCTATGGACGCCTTTGCGGTATCCATATGCAAGGGGTTGTCGCTGGGAAGGACAAAGCTTAGACATTCGCTGACGGCGGGAATCTATTTCGGCGGTTTTCAGGCGCTTATGCCGCTTGCGGGATATTTGCTTGGCATCAGGTTCCAGACAATGATACAAAGTGTCGACCACTGGATAGCCTTTGTGCTTTTGTGCATAATAGGAATAAACATGATCAAGGAGGCCAATGAACAGGAAGACTGTTCGGCTGATATGGATTTTAGGACGATGCTTCCTCTGGCGGTCGCCACAAGCATCGACGCCTTGGCGGTAGGCGTGACATTCGCGTTTCTGAATGTGGACATCGTTCCGGCGGTCTGTTTTATCGGCTGTGTCACCTTTGTACTGTCAGGCGTTGGGATAAAGATCGGCAGTGTGTTTGGGACAAAATATAAGTCAAGGGCGGAAATTGTCGGCGGAGCGGTCCTTATATTTATTGGAGTAAAGATCCTGCTGGAGCATCTGGGCTTTTTAGCCTGAAATTAAATAAAAGACTCAGTATGGGGGAGTAATTCCGCACCGTGTGCGAGATAGGTCAACAGCACTGGCGATAAAGCCTGGTCTATCCATAAAGAATGAGACTCATATACAAACTTGCTTTGTATACGGGTCTTTTTTGTTGGCAATATTTATCTTAACTGGATAGGCGGTAAACGGGAGGGAAATTTTATGAAAGAATATTTATCCGAGGCAAAAAAGGTTTTAGAAGAATTGAAAACGGCTGAAAACGGACTTTCGGCGGCGGAGGCAGGGGAAAGACTGGAAAGGCTCGGCCCCAACAGGCTGGCCGAGGGCAAAAAGGAATCTACTTTGCACAAGTTCCTTATGGAGCTTAAGGACCCGATGATCATCATACTCATTGTTGCGGCCATTATATCGGGAATAACCTCGGCTTATTCGGGCGAGTCGGCCGCGGATACGGTAATAATAATGGTTGTGGTAATAATAAACGCCGTACTTGGCGTTATTCAGGAAAACAAGGCTGAAAGGGCCATAGCCGCGCTGCAGGAGATAGCCGCCGCCACAAGCAAGGTCATGCGTGACGGCAAGCAGATCACGGTAAAAAGCGACGAGCTTGTGCCGGGCGATGTGATCATACTTGAGGCGGGAGACGCCGTTCCGGCTGACGCCCGTATTATAGAGTGCGCCAGCATGAAGGTCGAGGAGGCGGCGCTTACGGGAGAGTCGGTGCCTGTAAGCAAGATTATAGATGTTCTCCGGCTCGGAGCGGAAAAGGACATACCTCTTGGAGACAGGAAAAACATGGTCTATATGGGTTCCACTGTCGTATACGGCAGGGGCAGGGCCGTTATAACGGCAACCGGCATGAATACCGAAATGGGAAAAATAGCGACGGCGCTCACCGACGCCAAGGACGAGGAAACGCCGCTGCAGAAAAAGCTCAACCAGCTAAGCAAGATACTCAGTATTCTTGTTATAGGAATATGTATTGTTATTTTCGCTATAGATATATTCAGATATTATCCAAACCTGAGCGGTGAAACACTGCTTGATACGTTTATGGTGGCGGTCAGTCTCGCTGTAGCCGCAATACCGGAGGGACTTGCGGCGGTCGTAACTATCGTGCTGTCTATCGGCGTAACAAATATGTCGAAAAGGAACGCCGTTATCAGGAAGCTGACAGCGGTCGAGACGCTTGGCTGTACACAGGTGATTTGTTCTGACAAAACGGGAACTCTTACGCAGAATAAGATGACGGTCGTAGAGCATTCCTCGGACGACGTCAAGCTGCTCTCTATGGCAATGGCCCTGTCCTCGGACGCGAAGCTTGAAGGCGGCAAGGCCGTAGGCGAGCCTACCGAATGCGCCCTTGTCAACGACGCCGATAAGGAAGGAATGCCCAAGACGGAGTTAGTCAATGAATATCCGAGAATAGGTGAGGCTCCCTTCGACTCGTCACGTAAGATGATGAGTACGGTGCATAGGACTGCGGACGGCAAAATAATACAATTCACCAAAGGAGCGCCTGATGAGGTGCTTAAGCGCTGTAAATACGCCCTTGTGGACGGTAAAGAGATAGAGCTTACGGCTGAAGTAAAAGAAACCATACTCAAAAACAACAAGGCTATGGCAGATAAGGCCCTCCGTGTGCTTTGCGGGGCAAAAAGGGAGTGGGCCGAAGCACCTGAAAGCTTTGAGCCTGAATATCTCGAGCAGGGACTTTGTTATATCGGCCTGTCAGGAATGATAGACCCGATACGTCCGGAGGTAAAGGACGCCATTGTGAAATGCAAGGAGGCCGGAATACGACCGATAATGATAACGGGCGACCACAGGGACACTGCCGCCGCCATTGCCATGCAGCTTGGCATAATCACCTCGCCCGAGCAGGCCATAACAGGCTCACAGCTTGATGATATTTCCGACGAGGAGCTTGGCCGCTCGATAGATAAATACTCGGTATACGCAAGGGTACAGCCTGAGCATAAGGTGCGTATAGTAAACGCCTGGCGCTCAAGGGGATATATAACAGCAATGACCGGCGATGGGGTAAACGACGCTCCCTCGATAAAAAGCGCCGACATCGGCGTAGGCATGGGTATAACGGGAACCGACGTTACCAAAAACGTGGCCGATATGGTGCTTGCCGACGACAACTTCGCCACGATAGTTTCAGCGGTAGAGGAGGGCAGACGCATCTACGACAATATCCGAAAGGCTATCCAGTTCCTTTTGTCGTCAAATCTGGCCGAGGTGCTGGCGATATTCGCGGCGACTATACTTGGCTTTGTCATACTGGAGCCGGCGCATCTGCTCTGGATCAACCTCATTACTGACTGTTTCCCGGCTATTGCCCTCGGTATGGAAAAGAGCGAGAGAGACATAATGAAGCGTGCGCCAAGGAACGCTTCTGACGGTATCTTTGCCGGCGGCATGGGCTTCGATGTGGCCTTTCAGGGTGTGGTAATAACCTGTCTTACTTTGGCGGCGTATTTCATAGGTCACTATATAGAGGCCGGAGCGTGGGAAATAGTAAACAGCGCCGATGGAACGACTATGGCTTTCCTTACGCTTTCGATGGTGGAGATATTCCATTCCTTCAATATGCGCTCACGCAGAGGCTCCATATTCAGTATGCCGCATAGGAATAAATTCCTTTGGGGAGCGATGCTGGTTTCGCTGCTGCTGACAACGGCAGTCATATATGTGCCGTTCCTCTCAACGGCCTTTGGGTTTGAGCATATATCGGCGATGGAATACGCTGTGGCGCTGACGCTGGCGTTTATGATAGTGCCTGTGATGGAGATAGTCAAGGCTATACAGAGAAAATTTGAAAAATAACAATTATGAGCTTATAGATAAGGATACTCTCAATGAGTATCCTTATTTTGTGGGTTCAAAAACCTATTGACAGATATTTCTATATGTAATATACTCTTTTTGTCTCAGATGATACAAAAAGAGGTGCGTTATGGAGCAGATATCTATTCGGGAAAGAAAAAAGTATATATCCGCCTTGAAAAAGAACTTTTTGTTTAACGGTACGGAGAATGTTATAGAGGGACTTGTGATCAATGATGCCCGTATGGAATGGCTCACCTTCAAAAAGGGCGAAATAATCTATGATTATGACAACTACAAGAAAAGCCTCGGAATAATTTTGAAGGGTCGTGTTTCGGTCAGAAAGGACAAAAAGGGAAACGTACTGCTCAATACCCTGAAGGCGGGGGAAGCCTTTGGCGGAGCGGTGATATTCAGCAAAAGCAGCGCTTTCATTGCGACTGTCAGGGCTGAAAGCGAATGCGCCATGCTTTTCATTTCCGAGGAGGTACTGAGAGAGCTTATGCTTTTTTCGCCGGAGGTAAACATGAATTATATTGAATACCTTGCGGAATCGCTTGTCTTCCTGAACAAACGGCTGGATATTTTCGCCGCCGGAGGAGCGGAGGAAAGAACCGCTGAATATTTGCGGAGGAACAGCGGTATTGACAAAAACGGCGAAAGATCCATAGATGGACTGAGCATGACAAAAATGGCGGAGTATCTCGCTGTAGGGCGGGCAACTCTTTACAGAATTCTCGATGATTTTGAAGCAAAGGGAATAATCGTCAGATACGGAAGAAAAATATATATCAAAAAGGAGATTTGAAATGAAGAAATTTATATCATTATTTATAGCCGCTGTAATGACAGCAGGTGTAATTACAGGTTGTGCCTCACAGAGCGCTGAAACGACAGAAATCAGCGAAACGGAAGAAATAAGCGGCGAGGAAACACCGGCCGACGACGTGACGATAAACGCCGTAATGCTTAAGGGGCCTACGGGTATCGGTGCCGTTGAGCTTATGGAAAAGAGCGTTAACGGAGAGGCAAAGGGAAACTACAGCTTTGAGCTTGCGTCGGCCGCTGATGAGGTAACGGCCAAAATTCTCAACGGAGAGGCAGATATAGCCGCCGTACCTACAAATCTCGCGTCGGTGCTTTACAATAAGACAGAGGGAGGAGTTTCGGTCATAGCGCTGAATACCCTCGGAGTTCTTTATGTACTTGAAAACGGCGAAAATATCAACAGCGTCAGCGACTTACAGGGAAAGACGATCTATTCGTCAGGTCAGGGAGCCATACCCGAGTATGCCTTTAACTATATTCTTGAACGGAACGGTGTGACGGATACGGAAATAATCTATGTTGCCGAGCACGCCGAGGCCGCCGCTGCCCTTGCTGACGGAAGCGCGGACGCCGCTGTCCTTCCCGAGCCAAACGTGACAGCAGTTATGATGAGCAACGAGAACATAAGGATCGCCCTGGACCTTACAGAGGAATGGAACAAGATCAGCGACAACGACCTCGCTATGGGCTGCGTTATCGTAAGAACGGACTTCTTAAACGAGCATCAGGACGCAATTGAGAATTTCCTTGACGAATATGAGGAAAGCATAAGCTATGTGAATGAAAATCCTGAGGACGCGGCCGTTCTTGTGGAAAAGCATGGGATAATGGCGTCGGCCGCCGCCGCCCGGAAGGCTATACCTAACTGCAATATCGTTTATATTGAGGGAGCGGAGATGCAGGCCATACTTGAGGGACTTTACGGAGTGCTTTACGACGCGGAGCCTAAGTCGGTAGGCGGAGCTATCCCTCCCGTGGAGTTTTACTATGGAGTGGAGTAAAAAGATACTTGTAATAATATTCTGGCTTGCCGTGTGGCAGGCCGCGTATATGATGATCGGAATGGACGTGATCTTCGCGTCGCCGGCAGACACCATAATGACTATGGGAAGGCTGTTGACGGAGGCCGAGTTCTATAAAATAATCGGGTTTTCGTTTTTTAGGATAGCCGTGGGATTCTTTATGGGAAGCGCGGCGGGTGTCCTTCTTGGCGCGGCTACAGGGGCTTTTAAGCCGCTGTACGCGCTTTTTAAGCCGATTATAGACCTGGTGAGGGCGGCTCCGGTGGCGTCGTTTATTATTCTCGCGCTGATATGGTTTAAAACGGGACGGGTACCGGTATTCATAGCCTTCCTGACCGTCATGCCCATTGTATGGAGCAATGTGACCGAAGGGATAGCCGCTGTTGACGGCAAAATTCTGGAGATGGCAAGGGTATATGGCTTTACCGCCATGCAGAAGCTGAAAAAAATATACATTCCGTCGGTCATGCCTTACTTTCGCTCGGCCGTTGTGACAGGGGCCGGATTTGCCTTCAAAAGCGGAGTGGCGGCGGAGGTTATCGGTTCGCCTGCGTTTTCCATCGGACGAAAGCTGTATGAGTCCAAGGTCTATCTGGAAACGGCGGAGCTTTTCGCCTGGACAGCGGTAATAATAATACTTAGCGTGGTTTTTGAAAAGCTGCTCGTGCGTTTTATAGGGAGGTAGTCCTATGGAGCTGAAAAATATAGTAAAAAGCTATGACGGCAGAAGGGTTTTGGACGGATTTTCCATCAATGCGGAAAAGGGCGGGCCGGTATGCCTTTTTGGGCCGAGCGGCTGCGGAAAAACGACGGTTCTGAACATAATAGCCGGACTGATAAAGCCTGACAGCGGAGAAATAGTCGGAAACGGCGGAAAAATATCCTATGTTTTTCAGGAGGACAGACTTTTGGAATGGTCCAACTGTGAGGAAAACATAATGCTGACGGCATCAAACGTCAAAAAGGCTAAGGAGTTTATACACGTTGCCGGCCTTGACGACTGCATGAGGCTTTACCCCGCCCAGATGAGCGGCGGCATGAGAAAGAGGGCGGCAATAGCCAGGGCGGTGGCCTATGACGGGGATATAGTTCTTCTGGACGAGCCGTTTGACGGAATAGACGAGGAGCGCGCGGAAAAGATAGCGGAGTTTTTGAGAAGATTTGTTTCAGACAAGATTTGTATTTTAGTTACCCATGATACGCGTCAGGCCCAATGGCTGAACGCTAAAATCATTAAGGCTTGCTAATAATTGTGTTATTATTATTGACTGTGATTTTTTATTTGCTAAAATATAACTGGGTGATAATATGAATAAAAAGCAGATTGCTGTATATGAGAAAAGAGGATACGCCAACGCTGCCTTCGCTACAGGTTACACGGAGGAAAAGGCGGCTGCCTGCGTCAAGAAAATATATGATATATATAGAAAAAAGCTGATCGAGGACGGCTACTACGGCTACGGAGACGCGCAGAAAATACCGGAATCGATCGAGGACGATGAAAAGATAAATTATATTGACCTTATAAAGGACGTGGACTTCACCGACAGAAGAAGCATCTTCTTTAAGGAGCTTGATCCTGAGGAGCTGAGTTTTATGGAGAAATACGTTATCTATGGAAAGCATTTGCTTCAGGTGGGAAAGATAGACGAGAGATGCGTATATACCAAGGACACGGACGCATATAAGGACCTGTGCAAAAATATCGTAGGCCAGAAGGAAATGAAGGAGACTCTCTGCAAGCTGGGAGCGGTGTTCTCCTACAGCAAGAAAAGGGAACTGTATGATCTTGATACGGCTGAGATCCATAAGGTCTTTGCCTTTGTCGGACCTCCGGGAACGGCTAAAACAACGTCGGCCAGATATTTTGCCAGAATGATGAATGAGGAAGGCGTACTCAGCGGCCACAGAATAGCCTATGTTACGGGAACACAGCTTAAGGCAAAGTATGTCGGACAGACGGCGGCAAGGGTACACGATATATTTATGGACAATGACATCATTATTATTGACGAGGCCTATTCCCTTGTAAACTATAATGAGACGTCAAGAACGGACAGCTTTTCGCAGGAGGCGCTGGCTCAGCTTTGCATCGAGGTAGAGGATCACAGCCATGACAAGCTGATAATCTTTGCCGGATATGGCGGAGATATAGACGACAAGAACAATAAGATGAAGCGCTTCCTGGACGAAAATCCCGGCATAAGCAGCCGTATTACGTTTACTGTCAATTTCTCATCATATAATGAATGGGAAATGCTCGATATATTTGAGCTTTTGGCGAAAAACGCCAGCTACAGAATAGAAGACGGGTGGAGAGATATACTCCTTCCGTTCTTCAGGGAAAGAAAGGACGCGCCGAATTTCGGAAACGGACGAGAGGCGAGAAGGCTCCTTGAGCATTCGATGTCAATAGCGGCGCAGAGATATATTGAGTGGGAGCGCTCCGAGCCGGAGTTCCCCAGTGAGGGCGAGCGTGAGAAGGAGGAAATCTCACGTCTTACGCTGCTTACCTGTGACGACTTGAAATTTGCCGTGAAGGCGTTCCTTTACGCCGAAAAGGTCATAAGAGGCAGGGGCAATTAAAAGATCATGAAATGCGTGGATATATATCCTCGCATTTTTTTAATATTATTGTAATATTATTTCATTTGCACTTGTATGCAATATATGGTATGCTTGTAATGTATGATAACCTAGCGATAGTTTCAATTTCGGTCGGGGAGATTGACTCTGGGACATACGGATATTACTGAATAAGGAGGTGAGATGAATGGTAAAAAAGATATTCAGATACGTTACTACGCTTGTCGTTATGACAATTTCGGTAGGTGTCCTTTATGCCCTTTATAACGATAATATTTGGGGAATACAGGAGTTTTTGCCGGATTACGTGGTTATTCTCTTTGGCGTTTTTATTGGAATCATTTATTTTATATTATTTTCAGAGTTTGCCGCAGACGCTATAATGAGGCAGGTCGGAGTAGCGGAGGGAAAGCTTGTTAAAATGGATATAAAGGAGCTTACAATGGGCGTTACCGGAACGGTAATAGGTCTCATAATAGCTAACCTTATAGGTGTCGCCATAAGCGGCTACGGTATAATCGGTACGGGCATCACCGTTATCCTCAACTTTGTCCTCGGACTTTTGGGCTACCGTGTCGCTACAAGAAAACGTGACGAGGTCGAAATGCCAATTGTTAAAAGTTCCGGCCAAACAAAAAATGTGGCGGGCAGACCCAAGATCCTTGATACAAGCGTTATTATCGACGGCAGAATTCTTGATCTGCTCCACACAGGCTTTATCGAGGGAAAAATAATAATTCCGAACTTCGTTTTGGACGAGCTTAGACATATCGCGGATTCTTCAGACGGACTTAAAAGAAACAGAGGACGCAGGGGACTTGATATTCTTAACGAGATACAGAAGCAGCTCGATGTGCCTGTCGTTGTCAAGGAGTTTAATACCAAGGAAAAGCTTGAGGTGGACATGAAGCTGCTTAAGATGGCGGAGAAGATGGACGGCTATGTTGTTACCAACGACTATAACCTTAATAAGGTGGCGGGGGTAAAGGGCGTAAGAGTGCTTAATATCAACGAGCTTGCCAACGCCATTAAGCCTATACTGCTTCCGGGTGAGGAAATGCAGGTCACAATAATCAAGGCCGGCAAGGAAAACGGACAGGGCATCGCTTATCTCAACGACGGAACAATGATAGTCGTAGAGGGCGGCTCGCACCGCATAGGCGATACGATTGATGTCGTTGTGACAAGTGTATTGCAGACATCTGCCGGACGAATGATATTTACTAAGATAAAGAATGATTGATATGAATGATAATATATTTTGCTCTGCCGTGATAGTCGCGGCGGGCAGCGGGAAAAGAATGGGCACCGATAAGCCCAAGCAGTTCCTTGAGCTGATGGGAAAAACTGTTATAGAGCGTACAGCCGCTGTTTTCGGCGGCTGTACCGCTGTAAACGAGCTTATAATAGTGTCCTCGGAAAGCGGCATTGAGGAGTGCGGGAAAATACTGAAAAAATATAACTGGGACAAGCCTGTTAAATATGTATTAGGCGGGGCGGAAAGATATGAGTCCGTTTATAACGGCATAGGCTCCGCTGATGAAAGGTGCGGCATAATACTGATCCACGACGGAGTGCGCCCGTTTGTCAGCGAGAATATTATATTTTCCTCCATAGACGCCGCGTTGAGGTACGGAGCCTGCGCCGCCGGTGTAAAGTCCAAGGATACAGTAAAAATATCCGATGAAAACGGCTTTGTCTCCTCTACGCCCGTAAGGGACTTTGTATACAGCATACAGACCCCGCAGACCTTCAAGATCGATATAATAAAGGACGCCTATGAGAGGGCCTTCAAGACCGGCGTATTCGGCACCGACGACGCGTCTTTGGCGGAGAACGCCGGCTATAGGGTGAAGATCATAGAAGGCAGCTATGAAAACATAAAGATAACCACTCCAGACGACCTGCTTGTAGGAGAAAAAATACTTACCGGAGGAGAATATGAAAACTGTTGATATATATACCGACGGGGCCTGCTCCGGAAACCCCGGCAAGGGCGGCTACGGAATAGTGATGCTTTACAACGGGGCAAGGAAGGAGCTTTCCGCCGGATATAAAAATACGACAAACAACCGAATGGAGGCTCTTGCTGTCATAAAGGCGCTGGAGGCCCTCAGAGAGAAATGCCATGTAAATCTTTACAGCGACTCAAAATATGTCGTGGACGCCGTAAATAAGGGCTGGGCAAAAAAATGGAAGGCCAACGGCTGGAAAAAGGCCGACAAAAGCAGAGCTCTGAACATAGACCTGTGGGAAAGACTGCTTGAGCTTTTGGAGCTCCACGAGGTAAACTTCATCTGGGTAAAGGGCCACGCGGATAATGCCGAAAACGAAAGATGCGATTATTTGGCAAGAATGGCGATAGAGGGCGAGAATCTCCTTGAGGACAGGAATTATGACGGAAAATGAACACTAAGGCAGATATTTGTCTGCTAAAAAATGGTAAAACATTCTTTTAAAGGCTAAATATTTATTGACACCATTTCTAAAGTATGCTATTCTGTATATGTAACATTATTCTAATGCAGATTACGTGATCGTGAAATTAGTAATTTTGCGAAAGGCGCAAGGGGCTGTCAAGGGTGACGCTCAAATGGAGTTGTGACGGCTCGAGCTGCGATTTTTTATTTTTTTAGGAGGACTTAAAATGAAAAAAGGTACAGTAAAATGGTTCAATGCAGAAAAAGGTTTCGGATTTATCTCCGTACCCGGCGAGGACGACGTTTTTGTACACTTCTCAGCTATCCAGGCTGACGGCTACAAGACTCTTGAAGAGGGCCAGAAAGTTGAGTTTGAAGTAGTACAGGGCGCTAAAGGACCTCAGGCTGCAAACGTAGTAAAGGCTTAATCTTAGTATTGATATCCAGACTGTGAAAACAGTTATTTGAATATATATAACAGGTTATGCAAAATATCCCCTCATTCGTGAGGGGATATTTTTTGTGCAAAAGAAACACTTCTTGTGCCTTAAAATCGCGAAGTTTGGCTAGATGATTATTGTATTGGCAAATTTATTATGATAAAATAATACAGTTAGATATTTGATTACAATTTGACACTTAAAGGAGCAGCATAAATGAGTAAAGTTAGAGAAGACGTTAGAAATATAGCTATTATCGCACACGTTGACCACGGCAAGACAACTCTTGTTGACGAGCTTTTGAAGCAGAGCGGGACCTTCCGTACAAATCAGATCGTTCAGGAAAGAGTTATGGATTCGGGTGATATTGAGCGTGAAAGAGGCATTACTATACTTTCAAAAAATACCTCGGTCCATTATGGCAATATTAAGATCAACATCATCGACACACCGGGCCATGCCGATTTCGGCGGAGAGGTTGAGCGTGTGCTTAAGATGGTAAACGGCGTCGTGCTTGTCGTAGACGCCTTTGAGGGACCTATGCCCCAGACAAAGTTTGTTTTGCAGAAGGCCCTTGCCCTTGACTTGCCCGTAGTTGTATGCGTAAATAAGATCGACAGATTTGAGGCAAGACCGGAGGAGGTCGTTGACGAGGTGCTGGAGCTTTTCATGGACCTTGACGCCAATGAAAAGCAGCTTGACTCACCCTTTGTTTTCACCTCGGCAAGAAAGGGCACATCCTCGCTTGACCCCATGAAGCAGAACGATACTATGAAGGATCTTTTTGAGACTATCATCAACCATATACCGGCTCCCGAGGGAGACGAGGACGAGCCTTTACAGGCGCTTATCTCAACTATCGATTACAGCGACTATTTGGGCAGAATAGGTATCGGAAAAATCGAAACGGGTACAATACACGTAAACGACGACGTGCTTCTACTCAATGTTCACAATCCGGAATATAAGCAGAAGGTAAAAATAAGTAAGCTCTATGAGTTCGAGGGACTCCAGAAGGTTGAGGTCAAGGAGGCGAAATTCGGCTCGATCGTCGCTATCTCAGGCATAGCCGATATCAGCATCGGCGATACGATTTGTTCTCCGCTTAAGCCTGAGGCGCTTCCCTTCGTAAAGATCGAGGAGCCTACACTGAGCATCAATTTCAGCGTAAACGACGGCCCGTTTGCCGGTCAGGAGGGCAAATACGTTACTTCCCGTCATCTGAGAGACAGGCTTTACAGAGAGCTTAACACAGACGTCAGTCTCAGGGTCGAGGACACGGATACAACAGAGACCTTCAAGGTAAGCGGAAGGGGAGAGCTTCATCTTTCAATACTTATCGAGACGATGAGACGTGAGGGATATGAATTCCTTGTCTCAAAGCCTGAGGTGCTTTACAGGGAGATAGACGGAAAAAAATGCGAGCCTATGGAGCAGGTGATCATTGACGTTCCCGACGAGTTTGTGGGCAACGTAATAGAGAAACTTGGCAGCCGAAAGGGAGAAATGACAAATATGATGCCCTCCACAAACGGCGGATATACAAGGGTCGAGTTTTCCATACCCTCAAGGGGACTTATCGGATATAAGAATGAGCTGCTCACCGACACAAAGGGAAACGGCATTATGAATACTATATTCGACGGCTATCAGCCATATAAGGGAGACATTCCCACCCGTTCACAGGGCTCACTTGTGGCCTTTGAAAGCGGCGACGCCGTTGCCTATGGACTGTTCAACGCTCAGGACAGGGGCGACCTGTTCATCGGAGCGGGCACAAAGGTATATACGGGTATGATAGTCGGAAGGAATTCCAGAATTGATGACCTTGATGTAAACGTATGCAAGAGGAAGCAGCTTACAAATATGCGTTCCTCCAGCGCGGACGAGGCTCTTAAGCTCACACCGCCAATGGTTATGAGCCTTGAGCAGTCGCTTGAGTTCATTTCCGAGGACGAGTACGTTGAGGTCACGCCGAAAAGTATAAGAATGAGGAAAAAGGTTCTTGATCCTTCTCTCAGAAGAAAGATAAGAATTCACGGATAATGAGGAGAGGTCCTCGAATGTGAGGTTGTTTTATGGCAGCTAAAGAAAAGAAGAAGGGCTCCTTTGTGGTTCAGGCGGCCGTACTGGCAAGCGCCAGCCTGCTGGTAAGGTTTATAGGGTTTTTGTACAGGCTCCCTATGACGGAGCTTATTGGTGACACAGGAAACGGCATATACAGTGCGGGATACTATATATATACATTCCTGCTGATATTGTCATCTGCGGGACTTCCGGCGGCGATTTCCAGACTTGTTTCGACAAGGATAACACGGGGAGAGTATGCCAATGCCCATAGGGTTTTCAGAGTCGCTATGGCTGTCGGAGGTACTTTAGGTGCGGTAGGAATGGTAATACTGTTTGTGTTTGCCGAGCCTATAGCGAAATTTGTGGACAACCCTGCCAGCGTATACTGTATAAGGACACTGGCTCCGACACTGCTTATTGTAGGATTTATGTCTGTTTACAGGGGCTATTTACAGGGTATGAATATAATGGCGCCAACGGCGCTGTCTCAGATAATTGAGCAGATATTTAACGCTGTTTTCAGTGTACTGCTGGCTTGGATACTGGTAAAACAGAGTATTCCGCTGGGAGCGGCCGGCGGAACAGCCGGAACCGGAATAGGAGCTTTTGCCGGACTTATAGTAATAATCATATTCTACTATAGAGAGAAAAAACAGATTTACAAAAATATCAGGCTTGAGGACAGAGGAATCAAGCAGGAGACAAACCAAGAAATTTTAAAGAGTATTATATTTACAGCAGTACCGATAATTGCGGGAACAGCCATATTCAGTATAACGAACCTTATTGACATGAAGATGGTTATGTCACTGCTCATGGGCTCCGGATTTACGGAGGATGAGGCAAATGCCCTTTACGGACAGCTTTCGGGAAAATATGTAACACTGACAACGCTTCCCGTATCAATATCGTCCGCAATGGCAACGGCGGCCATACCTACGATTGCCACATCCGTAACACTGGGTGACAAGCGAATGGTTAAGGCAAAGGTAAATTTGGCCTTAAAGCTGGCGATGGTAATATCCATACCGGCGGCCTTCGGAATAGGAATATTAGCGGATGAAATACTGCTTATGCTTTTCCCTACACAGCATGAGGGCGGAGCGCTTATAGTAGCGGGAGCGGTATCCATCGCCTTCCTGTCCCTCTGTCAGATCGTTACGGGAGTGCTTCAGGGCATCGGAAGGATAAAGGTTCCTGTTATGGGAGCGTTGTTGGGGGCTGTGGCAAAAGTAATATTCAACGCTATACTTATACCGATACCGAGCATAAACGTCGTCGGAGCGGTCATTTCTACCGATGTGTGTTACCTGGTGGCGGCCGTGTTCGACATCGTTATGCTTACAAGGATAACCGGAGTAAGACCATACTATGGACAGATGCTTGTTAAGCCGACTCTTTGCTCCATTGTCATGTCGATTGGCTGTGTAGGCTCATACAAGCTGTTCAATCTTGCCTTTGGCAACACTATTTCCACACTTGGGGCGATTTTAGTCGCTGTGGTAATCTACCTTGTGACAATGCTGCTCATAAACGGAATTACGGAAAGAGATTTCGAGAGTATCCCTAAGGGCAGGACTATGGTAAGAGTATTTAAAAAAATGAGACTGATGAGATAAAAAATTGGCTGTAATAAACCGTAATTTTTAAAAAGTCCTAAACGGCGGCTGACATCACGCTGTTTAGGACTTTTGGTTGTTTATAGGTTTTTCATATGTTTTCTGTTTTAGGAGTTTAATTAAAGCCTTTTATCCTTTTCGTAAACCGCATCAAAGGCTTTGTGAAGCGCCGTCTCGAAGGCGCTGGCCTCCAGCGAGCATACGCCCTCTATGGTCGTCCCGCCGGGAGAGCATACCTGATCTATGAGCGCCCACGGGTGTTCGCCGCTTTCAAGCACCATTTTGGCGCTGCCAAGAACGGTCCGGGCGGTCAGCTCAAGAGCCTGAGATTTTGGCATACCGGCCTT
>CAZBNY010000016.1:0-21308 GCA_964493235.1 uncultured Lachnospiraceae bacterium | reverse complement strand
CGGAGTTGAGTAGCACCCGTGCAAGAATAATTTCTTGCAGGGCACTACCTCGTATTGCGTGAACGAGGCTTTTTTTATTTTCCTATATTTCGGCATAAAAACAAAACGGCCCCTTTAGGAAAGTCCGAAAAGCCATAGAAATAATTAAAAGTCCTAAACAGCGCGGATCACAAGGCAAAAATTCAGCCGCTGTTCAGGACTTTTTAGTATCTATGTTTTCTTATAAGGGCGCAACATAAGAGCCGTTCCTTTTTTATCTTCGGTTATTATAATACAAGTGAAGGTGCTGAATATACTCTCGTGCCAAGCTCATTGTCAAGCATGTAAAGGCTCTTAGGGTCATCGCCGAATAATTCAAACTTCTTTATAAGGTTGTCAGCGTTTGTTTCCTCTTCGCCCTGTTCCTTTACGAACCAGTCAAGGAACTGCATTGTTCTGAAATCCTTTACAGAATATGCTGCGTCATAAATATTATGTATAAGGCTTGTGACATACTGCTCATGCTTAAGTCCTTCCTTAAGAACATCTTTCGCGCTTGTAAGAGCAACAGCCGGTTTATCAATAGCGTCTAATTCTATCTTCTCACCGTTATTCTGTAAATACTGAATTATCAGCATTGCATGGTCACGTTCTTCCTGAGCCTGTATTTTGTACCAGTTACCGAATCCGTCTAAACCATGATCATAGTAGAAATTAGAAAAATCTAAATACAAATATGCTGAGTAAAATTCTTTATTTACCTGCTGATTTAATAATTCTACAACTTTTTTGTCTAACATATTAAAAGCCTCCTATATTTTTTGCGACTATTATAGTATCATTTATTAAATATGTAAATAAAAAATAGATTATAAATTTACTTTTAATTAACCTTAGAGTAATATTAATAAGAGTGGTGATTAATATGGTAACGATTTTAATTGCAGAAGATGATGACATGGTCAGACTGCTGACCAAAATGCGGCTCAGTTCAGCCTACAATATACTTGACGCAAGGGACGGCGAGGAAGCTCTTGAAATACTCGACCACGAACACGTTGATCTTATAGTGGTCGACATACAGATGCCGAAAATGAACGGCTATGAGCTTGTACGCACCCTGAGAGAGTCCGGAAACAACATACCCGTCATAATACTCACGGCTATGGAGTCTTTTGAGTATAAGCGCGAAGGCTTTGCCTCGGGCGCTGACGATTACATGACAAAGCCCATAAACTATGAGGAGCTGACATGGCGTATAGAGGCCCTTCTGAGGAGAGCCAAAATAGCCAACGAGAAATGTATAAACATAGGCAAGCTGAAAATAGACCAAAGCACATACTCAGTAAGTTATGCCGGAGAACCAATCTCTCTGACAAATAAGGAGTTCGACCTGCTTTATAAATTTCTGTCCTATCCCAACGTTGTGTTTACAAAACAGCAGCTGATGGACGATATCTGGGGATTCGACTCCGAAACGGAATACGGCGCTATAAAAACCTATATTAGCAGGCTGCGCAATAAGTTCGCCGAATGTAAAGAATTTGAGCTTATATCCATCAGAGGTCTTGGCTACAAGGCTGTCATACACGATACGGAGGACAATTAAATGAAAAAACCTATCCGATTTAGGGTTGCTGATTTAAAGCTGCTTATTATTACAGACACTTTAGTTATTTTTAGTACCGGAATAGCCTGCTGGCTCATCGACTCATTTACAACCAAACAGTATTTCAGCAGTATTCGCGGAATCATTATACTGCTTATACCCATATCTATAATAATGACAGTCGGCAATCATCTGGTTCTGAGCTTTGTCCACAAACGGGTCCATCCCTTTCTAAACGGCATTTGTGAGGTCACCGACGGCAATTTAGATGTGCATATCGACGCGACCGGCTCAAAGGAATACGTGATGATATGCGAAAGCTTCAACAAAATGGTCGAGGAGCTGAGAAACAGCAGAAAACAGCTGGAAAGCTTTACTGATGAATTCGTGCATGAGTTCAAAACCCCGATCTCCTCCATAAACGGATTCGCGAAATATCTCATAGATACCGGCGAAGGCATAGAGACAGAGGAGCGCATGAGGTTTCTGAATATCATCGCCGACGAATCCCTAAGGCTCTCGGAGCTGTCAAAAAACACCCTGCTTTTATCCAAGCTGGAGTCCTGCGAGATTGTAACTGATAAACGTGAATTTGACCTGACCGAGCAGATAAAACGCTGTTTAATACTGCTTCTGCCCAAGATGGAAAAGAAGAAAATAGAGCTGGAGCTGTACCTTCCGGAAATGACCTACAGCGGAAATCAGGGTATGCTTGAACAGGTTTGGATAAATTTACTTGATAATTCCGTGAAATTTACTCCCGAATATGGTATGATAATAGTTAGGGGATGCGAACTGGAAGACGGAGTACAGATCACTGTCGCCGATAACGGCATCGGCATGGACGAGGAAACCAAAAAACACATTTTTGAAAAATATTTTCAGCACGGAAATGTGACGGGAGTCCGCGGAAATGGTATCGGCCTTTCAATAGTCCAAAAAATAATCACTCTTTGCGGCGGCCGTATAGATGTGGAGAGCGAGCCGAATGAGGGAAGCAGATTTATCGTCTTTCTTCCTAAATAATAATCTCTTTCTAATTTAATTCACAGGTTCATTTAACCTTGGTTAAACCTTGGAATTATAAAATGCCGAAACTGGCAGAATTTATTTAACACTTAAATAAAACATAAATGATATAAGGAGTGACTTAAAGTGAAAAAATTTCCAATGAAGCCCGTTGCGGCTTTACTGCTCTGCGGGGTGATGGCAACGCCGGTATACGCGTCGGAACCAACCCGTATAGTAGTTACAAAAAACGGAATACAGGGTGCCTCTGTTACAATAAAGGAGCCAAGAACAAGCATAGAATGGAATGAGCTGGATTCCCTTATCAGGGAAGGCTCCCTTAGCGCGCTGGCAATTGACGAAAACATAAAAAGCATTGAGGCCATTGACTATAATCAGGTAAAAAATGACCTGCTCAAGGCCATGAGAGAAATAGACGATACAAGAAGCTCGATCTCCGCTGCCGATACAGCCATGTCGCAAATAGCAACAAACGAGCCGGGCGCTCAAATGGCTTTTTCATTCACGTCATCATTCATAAGCTCGTCCCTTGACTCATCCTATGATTCCCTTAAAGAGGCCTATGACGACGTCAAGGACGGAAAAACGGAGCAGGACAACGATGATCTCATAAGACAGCTTGAAAACGCTAAAACACAGATCGTAATATCAGGAGAAAACCTTTATATAGCCATAGTTTCTATGGAAGACTCCATGAACGACGGCTACAGAGGCCTTTCACAGCTTGATATGCATATACAGGAACTCAGACTTCGCCAAAAACTCGGCCAGGTCACTGAACAGGACGTAATGGAGCTTGAAAATACAAGAAGAGAAACTGAGGAACAGCTTCAAATACTTGACATTACCATAAGGACATATAAATCACAGCTTCAGGCGCTTATCGGCGATGAGCCTACCGGTGAAATAAAGCTTGGCGAACTGCCTGAGATAACTGATGCCGACATAGCCGAAATTAACTATGAGGCCGATCTGAAAAACGCTAAAGAAGCCAGCTGGACAATGCGTGAAGCCAAGATAAACATCAATAACGCCGGCGACGACTGGGATGACATACAGGACGATTATGAGGATTACCAGTACCAGTACGAGGCAGGCGAACACACATGGAACGCCGCCCATATCAACTATGACGCTACCGAGCAGCAATTTGAGCTTTCATTCAAGCAGCTCTACGATACAGTTATACAGAAACAGCTTGCCATTAAGAGCAAGGAGAAATCCCTTGAGTATTATGAGAAACAGCTTGAGATCACAGAGCTTAAGCTTGACCGTGGAATGGTCGATTACATGGACTATGTTGACGCCATGAATGACAAGACAACAGCTGAGTCAGCTCTTACAAGCGCTAAGCGTGACCTTCTTTCTGCTTACAATAACTATGATAATGCCGCTACCTACGGCATAATCGCCTGAAAGGAGTGAGCGTCAATGAAAAGAAATATCTCATTAGCTTTGATCGCTGCTATGATGCTCTCACTCACGGCCTGCTCATCGGGCACCGCCGAAGTCATGGACCCAACAATAACCGTTGAGAGCGAGGAAGTGACCATCGGCTCGCTTTCAACGGAAAGCGCGTATATCGGCTCCATTTCCGCTGAAGGAACCGCTACGGTCGTTTCCCTTGTGTCCGGAAATGTGGAATCGGTCCCCGTAAGCGTGGGCGATACTGTTTCCGCAGGGCAGCTGCTTTGCAAAATAGATGATGATTCGGCCCGTATAAGTCTAAAAAACGCCCAAGCCGGCTATTCCAGTGCTTCCAGCAGCTATGAAAGCACTGTTTCAGGCTACGGCGGAGACGATCTTACCGTAATACAGGAGCAGGTAAAGATGGCCGAGGACAACTACGAAAATACGCTTGCCCTTCAGGAAATAGGGGCAGCTTCCCAGATAGAAGTAGATCAGGCTTATCAGGCGATGCTTTCCGCACAAGCAGGACTTGAGTCAGCCAGATCCGGACTTGAGGCCGCAAAGGCCGGAGTCCAGTCGGCACAGGTCGGAGTTGAGTCCGCCAATTATCAGCTTTCGCTCTATCAACTCACTTCCCCTATAAGCGGAGTAGTTGAGTCGGTGAATGTTTCGGAAAACAGCTTTGCCGCTTCGGGAACGCTCGCATTCGTAATATCAAACGCTCAGGATAAGACTGTAACCTTTTACGTTCCCGACGAGGTGTGCCAGATACTTAAGCAGGGACAGGAGGTCACTGTTACATCAAGGGGTGAAAAATATAAGGGCGCTATTTCAGAGATAGGCAGCATGGTAGACATGACTACAGGACTGTTCAAGGTGAAGGCGGTCATAGAGGGAGCGCAGGAGCTTCCTGACGGATTGTCCGTAGAAATATCAACAAAATCCCACGAGGCTGAAAATGTCTGCATTATCCCCTGTGACGCGCTTTACTTTAACGGCGGAGATTCCTATGTATATGTAATCAAGGACAACATCGCTGTAAAGACTCCCGTTACCCTCGGCCTCTACACAACCGAATATGCCGCCATTACAGAGGGACTGAACTCAGGCGATCAGGTAATAACCACCTGGTCATCAACCCTCAGGGACGGTGCGTCCATACGTATTGCCGGCGAGACAGAAGCTGAGACAGAAGAATAAGGGGGCAGGCGGAATGAATTTTATTAAAAAAGTTCTTAAGCAGCCTATGAGGGTATTCCTTATAGTTTTAGCTATTTGTGTATTCGGAATATCCGCTCTTACAGAAATGCCTTTGGAATATATGCCTGACCTGAATATGCCTATGGAGCTTGTAATGCTGGTCTGGCCCGGAGCGGACGCCGACAGTATAGAGCGGCTCGTTACCGAAGAAATTGAAGATGAATGCGAGACTCTAAGCGGCGTAAACACTGTGGCTTCCGTTACATATGACAACTACTCCCTGGTTCAGCTCATATATGACTATGATACCGATTTGGACGACGCTTATTCAGACCTTAAGGCATCAATGGATAATCTGGCTAACGATTTCCCTGACGACTGTGAGGATCCTATTATCATGGAACTGAACATGGACGCTATGCCGACTATGATTATTTCGGCCACGTCAGATTCAAACGCCGATATTCAAGGTTATATGAATGATACAATCGTTCCGGAAATCGAAAGCTTAAGCGGAGTGGCAGAGGTTGAGCTTTCCGGCACAGGCGACGAATATGTGCGTCTTGTTTTGGACGAGGCTAAATTGCAGCAATACGGTCTGGATATATCCTCGATCGGATCGGCTATTTCCTATGCCGATTTTGATATGCCTGTCGGAGACGTTACCATAGGCTCTCAGGACTTGGCTCTTACCGCCGACGGCGATATAGATATTTCGGCCAACTGGGATATGCTCAATGTTCCTATCCAGACTCCCTACGGTCAGATCATAAGACTCAGAGACGTACTTACGGATTACAGTCTTTACAAAGAAGATTCCGACAGTATAAGCCGATATAACGGAAACGAAAGCATTTTGCTTCAGGTTTCAAAAAGCAGCAGCGCCTCTACCCTTTCGGTCTGCGGAAAGGTTCAGGACATACTTGATAATTATACCGGTGTCGAGGGCATGAGCTTCAGAACCATATATTCTGAGGGCGACAGTGTTAAAGATACCCTTTTACAGGTAGTACAGACTCTTATAATCGGAGTAATACTGACTATGGCAGTGCTTTTCCTGTTCTTCGGAGACATTAAGGCCAGCCTTATTGTCGGTTGCAGTATGCCGCTGTCCATATTGATAGCTGTCATATGCCTTGGCGCTCTGGGCTTCTCCTTTGACATGATAACCGGAGTCTCCCTTATTATCGCCATCGGTATGATAGTTGACAACTCCATAGTTGTTATTGAAAGCTGTATGCGCGCCAAGGAAAAGGGCCTTACATTTATGGAGGCTGCCGCCAGCGGTACATCCGAGGTGCTTGTATCTATATTCGCGTCAACGCTTACAACTGTTGTCGTATATATTCCACTGGCAATGGCCGGAGGTATGGCAGGACAGCTTTCAGTTCCTTTGAGCTGTACAATAGGACTGACAATGGTTTCCTCATTTATATGTGCCGTCATTATTGTGCCGCTTCTTTTCTCAAAAATCAAACCTGTCGCCAAGGAAAACCTCCCTATAAACAGGCTGCTGGGAAAAATTCAGAAATTCTATAAGGACAAAATGCCAAAACTTCTGCGTCATCAGGGCTACACAGTGCTTATCGCCTTCGGCTTTCTGGTTCTTGCCGTTGTTCTTGTCTCAAACATGAATTTCAGTACATACCCCAGCAACTACGACGGAAGCATCAGTCTAACGGCTGATTTCCGTTCAGGCACAAAGCTCGAAGTGATTGATGAAAACATTCAGGAAATAGAACAGGCACTGATTGAGGACGAAAACTTTGATAAGGTAGTTTTATCAATATCCGATAACGAAGCGACATTTACGGCCTACGCTGTTGACAACTGCAACCGCTCCAGTGAACAGGCTGTTGAGGAATACATTGAAAGGTTCGGTTCAAAGCAGGACATGGAAATAGTCGCAAGTCCCACCGGTGAAAACGACCTCGGAATGTTGACATCCGGCGGCACAACCAGCGTATCGCTTATGAGCAGCGACCTGGAAAAGCTCAAGGAGGGCGCCGCGCTTGTTGAGGCTGAAATGGCTAAAGTGCCCGGCATTATAAAGGTCCATAACGACTTTAACCAGACAAGGACACAGGGCCGTATCGTAATAGACGCTCAGAAAGCAGCCGCTATGGGAACTAATCAGGCCCTTATAGCACAGCAAATATACGCTATTCTGAATGGGTCTACTGTTGCCACTGTTGACTATGATGACAAGGATACCGAATATGATGTTAAGCTGGAGTATCCCGAAGGAAAATATGAGGATCTGACATCGCTTTTGGATCACCCTATATACACAACAACCGGAGCGCAGATAATGCTGAGAGATGTTGTTTCAATAGAGTATGACGATAAGCTTCCTTCTATTTCCAGACAGGACGGCGAATTTACAACAACAGTCAGCGCATATGCCTATGAGAAGTATAAATATGATGCCGATGACCAGATAAACAAGGCTGTTGACAATATCCAGTTCCCTGAGGGCGTTTCCATAGGCAAGAGCGCGCTGGAAAAAACCAGTGATGATGAAATCTCAAATATGACAAAGGCGCTTTTAATAGGTGTATTCCTTGTATTCCTTGTTATGGCTCTGCAGTTCAACTCACCCAGGCTGTCATTAATGGTTATGATGTGTATACCTCTTGCTTTAGCGGGTTCCTTCGGAATGGTATTCCTGTCGGGCAGGACGATGAGTATACTGGCATTCATGGGCTTTTTAATGCTGTTTGGTATTGTAGTTAATAACGGTATCCTGCTGATTGATGCCATTGGAGAAATGAGAAAGAGCATTCCTCTGGAAGAAGCTCTGGTTAACTCGGGCGTTACAAGGCTCCGTCCCATTCTTATGACTACGCTTACTACGATTTTGTCAATGGTTCCCATGATATTCTCGAGGGACAGCGGCATGGCAATGATGAGTGAAATGGCTTACATCATTATTGGAGGACTAGCGGCCTCTACAATACTTACTCTATTCGTTATGCCTCCCTTCTATCTGATGATGCGTAGAGAAAATATTGACGGTACAAAAAAGCCTCCTCTGATAAACAGGCTGAAAGTCAAAAAGAATAAAGATAAATAACCAGTGAAATCACCGGCTGAAATCAGGATATCCTTGACGGATATCCTGATTTTTCATATAAGCCTCCCCTTAGCTTCCGATAACAGGCATAGAATACACATACTCCGTATTATCAAAAATAACAGTATTGGAGAATCGCGATAAAAAACAGTATAAAGACATTGAAACCTGCCCGTTAGCCGGTGTACAAAAAATCGTTCACGGAAAGCGGACGATGGTTATTATCTGCTATCTTTCCGAAACAACCCTCGCTTTGGCGAGCTGAAAAGAGAAATACCCCGGGTGACTGAGGCCAATCTGACAAAAGAACTGTGTATGCCGGAAGAATATGGACTTATTCATAGAAAAGTATATCGTAAGTTCCCGCCTAAAGCAGGATATTCTCTGACAGAATAGGAATGAGGTTTCTGCCGGTCATAGGGGCATTGGAAACGCGGGCGATCTCATATAAGAAGTATAGATATAAAGAGTAGTATTTATTGCTCCCAAAATCTCACGGTTTGTGGTAAAATGATCAGGAGTAAAACGCTCATTCCTGCTAAGTTTTTATGCGCTTGTTTTTCCGTATTTCTTATTTCGCGGAAAATTTAGCTTGAATACGGCATTTAGGAGGTTTTTGTTTATGATAAAAGTGCTTTTTATCTGCCACGGCAATATCTGTCGTTCGCCGATGGCTGAATTTATGTTCAAGGACATGGTTGAAAAATCAGGTATTGCCGACAGGTTCTATATCGAATCGGCGGCAGTGACCGCAGAGGAAATCGGAAACCCTGTATATCCTCCGGCAAAAAGACGTCTGGCAAAGGCCGGCATAAGCTGTGACGGCAAGACCGCCAGAAAGGTTACACGCGCCGACTATGACAAATACGATTATCTTCTCGCTATGGAGAAATATAATTTAGACAGGCTCTACCGCATAACCGACGGCGATCCTGAGGGAAAAATACATCTGCTTTTGGACTACACCGAAAGGGGCGGCGACATTGCGGATCCGTGGTATACAGGCAACTTTGACATAACCTATGACAACATCCTTGAAGGACTTAACGGATTTTTAGAGCATCTTGGATTAAGGATCGAAAAATGAGCTACATAGTTATAGGAAATATAATATCATTCATAGCAGCTGTTTTTTTGGCTATAAGCTGTATTGTAAAAGATAGAAAACAAATATTCATACTTCAGTTTATGAACTGCGCGGTGCTTGCTGTCGCCTCTTATTTCTTTGGCTCCTACGCGGCAATTTCCACTTTAGTTCTATGCTGCATAAGGAATATTTTTATAATGCGCGATAGATATACCCGCCCAGCTATGACTGTTTTAGTTGTTTTAGTCATAATTGCAGGCCTTTTTACCAACAACAGGGGCATAATTGGTCTCCTGCCCGTGGTCGCGACGGTGGAATACACCATGTGCTGCCATTTCATAACGGACGTTGGCAAAACACGCATAAGCATACTCGTAAACGAGCTGATTTGGGTAGTTTACTCATTTTTTGTAATGGACATCTCGACGGCTCTTACGGATATAATCGTGATAATTGTTGATATAGCCGCAATCAAAACCACCGGCTAAGCCGGTGGTTTGTTCTGCCCCTATAAGGGGCTCTTGCTAGCCACGCCTGTAGGCGCATGAAAATCCGCCAAGTGCACCACTATTACAGACTAGCCGCTTTTAGCGGCTTATTTTATTTGTCCTTTTTTACTGGCTCTCCCGTAAACGGGTCTATATATTCGCTTAAGCTTATTTGATCTGCCTGCCAGTCTTCTTTTAATTGATTATTTATGTACTCCTTAATCTTTTTTGTGTTTTTCCCTACTGTATCTACATAATATCCTCTGCACCAAAAATGACGATTTCCATATTTATATTTCAGATTTGCGTGTCTATCAAATATCATTAGGAAACTTTTCCCTTTTAAATATCCTACGATTTCCGATACACTATACTTTGGCGGTATCCGCAATAGCATATGTATATGATCTGGACAGCATTCAGCTGCTATAATTTCTATTCCCTTCCTTTCGCATAACTCTCTTAGAATTTTTCCTATATCTACTTTTATCTTTTTATATATGATTTGTCTCCTATATTTCGGCGCAAAGTCTATGTGGTATTTGCATTCCCATGTTGTATGTGCTAAACTATTCATATTCATAAAAAACCTCCTATGCTTTATTGTGTCTTGGCGGACTCAATTTATTGTAACATAGGAGGTTTTTTCTTGCAGCTAAAGCTTTTTCTTTCCCCCCAGCATAGCTGGGGGTTTATTTGGTGGTTACCAATTAAAAAAAGCAGAGATTTTTTCTCTGCTTCAATGCTTTTTATTTTATACAGCCAAGAACATAGCTTACGGGCACATCCATACGTTCAGCTGTTTGCTCTACGGTCATACCTGAATCGAGAAAACGCCTTGTCACAACGGCCATATTCTCTCCGATCTCAATAATATGCCTGTCCTGGTCGTAGATCCTGATAACTCTCTGACCCCAAGAATGCTCCTTAAGCCCATGTACAAGCTCAATTTCCATACCCGAAAGCCTTTTTAGCAGTCCGTCCATATCGTCCTCCTCAAAGTACAGCTCAGCATCATTTCCGCCGTAGGTTATCTCTTTATTTTCAATGAATCCACGCCATGTATCATGGGTTTGGAGTGAAATTCCACCACTAAGCTCCTTGTTGGCGCCAAAATCATTCACGATCTCTAGTCCGAATACCTCCCTATAGAATTTCAACGCCCTTTCCATATCGTGTACAGCCAAAAGTGTACTCAAGTATCTCAAGCTATCATCTCCTTTCGGAGCATTATAGCAAATTTACCTGATATTTTCCACTGTGGACGGCTCATAGCCGGCTTTGCGGATAATATCCTTCAAGGTTGTGTCCTCCTCGGGCTTCATCATATGTATATCAGCCGTTTTTTTGCCCAAATCCACCTTAGCATAGTAGCCTTCCTTGGAATTGAACGCGTTCTCAACTCTGGCGGCGCAGTTTTTGCAGGTCATTCCGCCAACGTGTACGATCTTTTCATACGGATATGCCGAAATGTCCTTATTCTGCGGCTTGATCTTCTTAACTGTGTCCCCTTCTGCTCCACAGCACCCGTTTCTGAGCTTCTTCATATAGCTTTTTACGGCCAAAATCACAATGACGATTAAAATTACAATAATTACTGCTGTTGCCATAAAATATCCCTCCAAATATAAAAATCCGTCCAGAGATAATTCTCCAGACGGCATTAGTATACACTAACTTTTGAATTTAAGCAAGTGCTTTTCCAAGCTCAGCGAGTTCTGCTCCTACCGAATCATCAGGCGCTCCGCAGCAAATAATGCTGTCAGCGGCAAGTGAGATACCATTATTGCGGCAATCATCTTCCCATGATCTCATCCAAGCTCCGTCTCCCCAGCCATATGAGCCGAAAAGCGCGATCTTTTTGCCCTTTAAAGCTGAAACGCATTCTGTCCACATGGGCTCAAATTCGCCTTCCTCAAGCTGTTCGTCTCCCATAGAGGGGCAACCAAACGCGATTGCGTCAAACTCAGCGGCTTTCGCTGATGAAAATTCTGATGCTGTAAAAGTAGTAACATCTGCGCCGGCGGCTTTAGCTCCCTCGGCAACCTTTCCTGCCATTAATTCTGTATTGCCTGTGCCGCTCCAAAATACAACTGCTGTTTTCATAGATAAATACCTCTCTTTTCTTTTTATTTTATGTTAAACAGCCACTGTGAGCTGTAAAACTGTCCTTCCCGTTTCATAGAGCCTTCTGTAGATCGTCGTACATTTCTTATATTTCTCAAAGGTTTTTACCGCTTCATTCTCATTGCAGTAGACCTTCCAACAGCCTGAGCATTTACAGTTTCGGCCCTCATTTTCAATAAAACCAACCACATCTCCCAGCGGATAACCCAAAAAAACGCCTATCTCATGCGGAAAATCATTACTTTCCAGCAATCTTTTTTTCAATTTGGCTACGCTTTTTTCCGCTGATAATCCGCCATAGCCATATTTGTCTAAAAACTCCGCCGTTTCTTTTTTCTCAAGCTCCTGCTTAAGCTTACTCCGTCTGTATACGTATATCAGGGCACGGCCGTCCATCTTTGTCATTACTGAAACAACAACGTCCTTTTTGTTGAGCTTCATATTGAGTTCTCTTACCTGCTCAAGCAGATCCGATTCGCTGAGCAGGCCGCAGCTGAACAATCCAGCCGGCTTAAACCCTGCCAGCACCGGCGAACAATGCTCAATTATACATCTCTCAATCGCGCATCTCAGCATAAGCGCATTCACCCGCCTTCGGACACATAGCGCAATGCTCCTTCATGATTTCGTGGAGAGCCGCCGCGCTTGATGTATGAGTGCGTGCTACTCTGGTGCCGTTCTTTTTCGCCTCCTGGAGAGCGCAGTTTGTCATGCTGTGAGAAACTGTATTTGTAAATACGATAAGCAGGTCGGGATTTCCGATTTTTCTCTTAAGAGAGCCCGCTTCTTTTGTAAAAACCTTAGCCTTATAGCCATAGGATTTGCAAATCTGCTGATACTGTCTCTCCATTCTTTCGTTTCCGCCTATTATTACAACACTCATACACATCACCTTTCTTTTATATTATATAGTTAGTAATTGCTAACTTTGGCCTTTATATTTAGGGCGGCTTTACTGCCGCCCCTTAAATCTCCTCTTATCCCTTAATGAGGGGTCTTGTTGACAATGCGCTTATGCCCATTGTTGACACGTTATGCATCAGCGCGGCACTTCCGGGAGCGATCGTTCCCACAAGGCCAAGCACAAGCAATGCCGTATTAAATGTAATTATAAATCTATAATTATTTTCAATCCGTACAAAAAGCCTCTTTGAAAGCTCCTTAATTACCGCAAGCTCTCTAAGATCTGCCGAAAGCAGCGTCACATCGGCCACCTCTCTGGCAATATCCGAGGAATCCTTCATTGATACAGAAACATCAGCCGACGCCAGTGCCGGTGAGTCATTGACTCCGTCCCCGACCATTATTACGGTACTGCCGTTTTTCTTATAATCCTCAATTATCTGAGCCTTCTCAGCAGGAAGCACCTGTGAACGGTACTCGTCGATACCGATGGTCTCGCATACGGCCTTAGCCGCGCTTTCCGCATCTCCCGTAAGCATTACCACCTTTTTGATACCGACAGCTCTGAGAGCCCTTATGGCCTCGGCAGCCTCCGGTCTTGGCGGATCGCTTACAAATATAACTCCCGCCAGGCTTCCGCCTATCGCGAGATAAAGAGCGGAACCGCCTCCGGCCGTTTGATCAACAGCCCTTCTTTGATCCTCTGTGTACTCAGTTTTCTCGTCCTCAAATACGAAGTGCGCGCTTCCTATAAGAGCACGCTCTCCGTTAAGTCTGGTAACAACGCCGTGCGCGACTATGTATTCTACCTCGGCGTGCTCCTCCTCATGTACAAGTCCTCTTTCAGCGGCGCACCTTACGACCGCTCTAGCCATAGAATGAGGGAAATGCTCCTCTATGCAGGCCGCGGTTTTAAGGATCTCCTCCTCGGTATATCCTCCAAAGGGAATGATACCGCAAACGGTCGGGCAAGCCTCCGTAAGTGTCCCTGTTTTATCAAATATTATCGTATCGGCCTTGGCAAAAGCCTCAAGGAATTTTCCGCCCTTGACCATTACACGTCTGGAGGCGGCCTCTCTCATTGCCGATATTACCGAAATCGATGCTGAAAGCTTTATGCCGCAGGAATAATCGACCATAAATATGGAAAGTGCCTTTGCCATACTCCTTGTGATAACCCCAGCCGCTAAAGCACCTATAAAGCTGAAGGGCACTATTCTGTCCGCCATATGCTCCGCTCTGCTCTGGACGCCGGCCTTGAGGTTCTCTGAATTCTCAATAAGTCCGACTATCTGTTGAATTCTGCTTTCCTTAGGCAGGGCAGTTATCTTGATATCGATCGTGCCTTCACTCACGACCGTTCCGGCATAAACAGTAATGCCTGATTTCTTATGGACCGGCATAGATTCTCCGGTCATTGACGCCTCATTGACCATCGCGTCGCCGCCTGTAACGGTTCCGTCAACCGGTATGAGCGCTCCGGTTCTTATCCTGATAATGTCGCCCACAGCGACATCTGACATAGGTACAAGTACCTCAGCGTCGTCCTTAACGAGCCATACCGAGTCCACGTTAACGGCAAGTGAATGGGTGAGTATCGATGTAGTGCGTTTTCTCGTATAGTCCTCCAAAAGTCCGGACAGCTTAAGCAGGAACATAATAGAACCGGCTGTCTTGACGTCTCGCTGTATCAATGCGGCTCCAACTGACGCCGCGTCTAAAACAGGCACGTCAAGCTTTAATTGAACAATACTTCTTAAGCCTTCCTTCCAGAAGCCAATGGCGTTCCAGAGCGTAGCCGCCAGTCTGATAGGCGGAGGCAGCAGCTTCTTTAAATAATGCCTGCCAACGAAAGCCGCTGTCTGCTGGATGAAGTCATTGTCGATTTCTCTTTTTTTGTCCTCCTCGCCCGGTTTTCCCACGGGGAGAGAACATCTTCTAAGACCGCTAAGAATGGAGAGAACGGTCTCTCTTTTGTTTTCGGGATAATAGACCAGTATGCTCCCGTTAGCAGGACAGACCTCTACATCAGCGGCGTCAGCATTCTTCCTGAGAAGCTCCGCTATTCCATAGCCTTCCTCAGCAGTAAAAACATCCACTCCGCAGCGAACCCTTATCCTGCCCGGTCTGTCATAAACAATCTTATACTTCATTATTCCTCAGCGCCTTCGCACTCTTTATCCTCTGCCTTTGCAGCTTCTTCTCTCGCGTCATTGCAGATGTCCTGAGCGTCCTCTTTCAGATTCTGGATAGACGCGGCCGCGTTTTTCTTGAGAGTCATGCCTGCGGCAATTCCCTTAACGCACACCTGACGTGTCTTGGGCGCCTTAATGATCTTTGTTCCGACTATTGCCGCGGCAACGCCTCCGGCAAAGCTCCAAACCTTTCCGTTTTTGTACCATTCCATGCTAATCAGCTTCCTTTCGTATCAGGCTGACCTTCTCAGGCCGTCCCCTCCATATAGGAAAGTACCGTAAGAGCGCAGTCCTCAGCCTTTCTGGAATCTATTTCAAAATATTTTTCCAGTTTAACGGCCGTCTCCTTGACATTCTTCCTGATCTCCTGTGAGGCTTCTCTGCCCTTGTCGGTCAAGACAACAGTTTTGTCCTCGTTTTTAACAACCATTCCGGCCTTCGCAAGCTTATTGAGCATATTGAAGGCGCTTGATCTTTTTATATTAAGCGTTTTAGCGATGTCAACGATTCTTACATCGCCGTCCTCGGAGAGAACTCCGAGGACCAGCAGATATTTCAATTGGGAGACTGTAAGTTTCATGGCTCACCTCTCCTTAGGCGTACAATGGTGTCCGCAGCTTCCGCAGCTACCAGAGCAGCCTGCGCATCCGCCGTTTTGCTTATCCTTGATAATAACACGTATCACAAACAAAATCAAGCAAATTACAGCCGCGCCAACTATGAAATTAGCCATAAAAACATCTCCTTTCGCTTATCAGCGTACAGCGTCTACTGCACGGAGTGCGTTATTTTCTTTATAAACATAGCCCTTTCTGAAAAGAAGCCAAATCATACCTATAAGCACTACCACTCCGACGACCGTGCCAATGCCGAAGCTTGTTTCGCCTATAATTACTCCGCCTATCTGATAGATCATAAGAGCTACAGCGTAAGCAAGACCGCACTGCCAGCCGATAGCTGCCCATGTCCATTTGCCGCTGTTCATCTCACGTTTGATAGCACCCATAGCTGCGAAGCAAGGCGCGCAGAGAAGGTTGAAGGCAAGGAACGCGTATGCGCCAAGCTGTGTGAACTGAGCTGCGATAGGTGAAAGGCCGGCAAAGTCCGCTTCCTCTACCATTTCGAGGGCATCTCCCGCTACAGCAAAGAGTGTACCGAATGTACCTACTACTTCTTCCTTAGCTACAAGACCAAGAACTGTAGCGGCACTTGCCTGCCATGTTCCGAATCCAAGGGGTCTGAAGATAACCGCAAGCACGCTTCCGATAGACGCGAGTATTGAGTAATCCATATCTTCTACAGCGCCGAAAGCACCGTCTACGAAGCCGTAGCTTGATGCGAACCATACAACGATAGATGAAAGTGTGATGATCGTTCCGGCTTTTTTAATGAATGACCAGCCTCTTTCCCATGTGCCTCTGAGTACGTTTCCTACTGTAGGCATATGGTAAGCGGGAAGCTCCATAACAAAGGGAGCGGGTTCGCCTGCGAAGGCTTTTGTTTTCTTAAGTATAATACCTGAAACGATGATCGCCGCGACGCCTAAGAAATAGGCTGAAGGAGCAACCCACCAAGCGCCGCCGAAGATAGCTCCTGCCATAAGGGCAACGATAGGCATCTTGGCTCCGCAAGGGATAAATGTTGTTGTCATAACTGTCATCTTACGGTCTCTGTCCTGCTCGATAGTACGAGAAGCCATAACGCCGGGAACGCCGCAGCCTGTTCCTACAAGCATAGGAATGAAGCTCTTTCCCGAAAGACCGAAACGTCTGAATATACGGTCCATAATGAACGCGATACGTGCCATGTATCCGCAGTCCTCAAGTATGCAGAGGAACAGGAACAGTACAAGCATCTGAGGAACGAAGCCGATAACGGCGCCGACACCGCCGACGATACCGTCAACAACAAGTCCCGAAAGCCATTCTGCTGTGCCGATGCTCTCAAGGAAAGCCGCAAGGGGCTCCATGATCATTTCGCCTACGAAAACATCATTCGTCCAGTCTGTAACGATCGTACCGATCGTTGTAACCGAGATATAATAAATAACTATCATAACGATTGCGAATATAGGGAGCGCAAGAATACGGTTAGTAACGATCTTATCGATCTTATCTGACATTGAAAGCTGTGATTTGTTTTTCTTTGTGTAGCAGTCGTTTATTATTGTTGCGATCCAATCATATCTTGAAGCTGTGATGATTGATTCCGCGTCGTCGTCCATCTCTGCCTCGCAGGCATCTATGTCCTTTTCGATATGCTCAAGTGTTTCCTTGTTGAGATTGAGCTGGTCAAGAACCTTTGAGTCCCTCTCGAAGATCTTGATAGCGTACCATCTCTGCTGTTCCTCGGGAAGTGAATGAAGAGCAGCTTCCTCTATGTGAGCGATAGCGTGCTCTACGCAGCCGGCGAATTTATGTAAGGGAACTGTCTTTTCGCCTGATGAAGCGATCTGAACTGCCTTTTCAGCGGCCTCCATAACGCCCGTGCCCTTAAGAGCTGAAATCGAGCATACTGTAACTCCAAGCTCCTTAGCCAGACGAGCCGCGTCGACCTTATCTCCGTTCTTTTCAACAACGTCCATCATGTTGACAGCCATTACTACAGGAATGCCAAGCTCTGTGAGCTGTGTTGTAAGATAAAGGTTTCTCTCGATGTTTGTACCGTCAACGATATTAAGGATAACGTCGGGTCTCTCATTTACAAGATAATTTCTCGCTACAACCTCCTCAAGTGTGTAGGGAGAGAGTGAATAAATACCGGGAAGGTCCATAATAGTCACGTTTTTGTGGCCCTTAAGCTTACCCTCTTTTTTCTCTACAGTTACTCCGGGCCAGTTACCTACAAACTGATTGGAGCCTGTAAGCGCATTAAACAACGTTGTTTTACCGCAGTTGGGATTTCCCGCGAGCGCTATTTTGATGTCCATAAAACTGTTTCTCCTTTCGTCATTAGCTAAAGCTAACGTCAACTCAAAAATAATTAAGGTTATTCAACCTCTACAAGCTCAGCGTCTGCCTTACGCAGTGAAAGCTCATAATTTCTTACTGTAATTTCTACAGGATCTCCAAGGGGAGCGACCTTCCTTATGTAAACAGAAACCCCTTTAGTAATTCCCATATCCATAATTCTGCGTTTAACCGCTCCGTCACCATGAATCTTCTTAACAGCTACAGTTTCGCCTATCTTGGCGTCTCTGAGAGTTTTCATAATACCCTTCCTCCTTAAACCATTATCTTAGTTGCCATTTCACGGTTTATGGCTACCCTTGATTCCTTGATCTGCACGATCAGGTTTCCGTCCATAACGGTGATGACTGTTACCTCCCCGCCCGTTACAAAGCCGAGATTTTCAAGGAACTGCCTTGTTTCCGCTTTTCCGCCTACTCTTTGTATACGGACTGTCTCGCCTGCACTTACCATAGATAAGGGCATAATACCGGCCTCCTTTGTTAAGCATTGCTAACTATAAAGTTTATAAAAACAGCCAGTCAAATCATAGGACTTGAGTAGGCTTTTAATATATTTTTAATCTTAGTATAGACTAACACTTTTGTCAATACGCCATAATAAAAACCGTCACTTTTGTTAGATTAAGCTAATCTTACAATATAAAATTAGTCTAATCTAACAATTAGGTATTCCTAACTTAACTCTTATATTAGTACATACTAACCAAAATGTCAATAACCAATATTATTTTTTTAGATTTATTGTTCATTTTTTATCTATTTAATGTAAGCAAATAAGTAAATAAAGAACAATTGTGTGTACATAGACGACCAATTTTGAGAAAAGCTAAATTTTTGTTGAAAAATTTTCTACTTCATGGTTTAATATATGTATAGGAGGTGTCACCTATGGATATAGGTCAGAGAATAAAACAAAGGCGCGAAGCCCTGCATATGACGCAGGAGGAGCTTGCCAAAATGGTAGGATATAAGTCAAGATCATCGGTGAACAAAATAGAAGCTGACGGAAGGGGCCTTCCCCAGTCAAAAATAGCCAAATTCGCCTCCGCGCTCGGCACCAGTCCCTCGTGGCTCATGGGGTGGGAAGAAAGCCTGACCGAAAACGGCATACATCTGTCTAAAGTACCTAATCTTATGCCTCTGCCCTACACATCGGGCCGCACAGTTCCGCTGATAGGAACCATTGCATGCGGCACTCCTATACTTGCTGATGAAAACATAGAAAAAGAAATACTGCTGCCCGACAACGTAAGCGCCGATCTGTGCTTAAGGTGCAAGGGTGACAGTATGATAAACGCGCACATATATGAGGGCAACATCGTATTCATAAAACGCCAGCCTACAGTTGACAATGGCGAAATAGCGGCCGTACTGATAGACCAGACCGCCGATATTGCCGAGGCAACGCTGAAGCGGGTATATATATTTGAGGACCGGATCATGCTCTGTGCGGAAAATCCTAAATACGCCCCGCTTATATATGTAGGCGAGGAAATGAATAATATAAGAATAATCGGAAAAGCCGTAGCATTTTTGGGAACGGTAAAATAATAAGAGGGCAGTCCCTTTAAGGAGACTTGCTCTCTTTTTATTTTGCCTTGAAAAAGCTGATATAAGATATGTAAATAGTTACCGAAGGCAGAGGTATTTCCACGAAACGGCCATAAGGAAAATCCATACGTCCGCAAGCTTCGGAAACGTCAGACACTAAAGAAAATAAAATAAATGTCTCTGCCCCTAAAGCATTTTGACCGCTTTCAACCAAATAAAATAGCTGATCCGGCCGCCTCTTTATCCGAGCCTTTACAGGTCGCGATACATCGCTCGTTCAAACCAATACCTCATAAATATATCTGTTTCTGTACGCGCCATTCTAACGAATGGATTTTTATGCTCCTCCGTCCCGAGCAGTTTTAAACCTTGTGTCCCCCTTGCTAAGGAGAACACCCCGCAGAGCCTGAGCCTCTGCGGGGTGTCGCTTTGTAAAATATCAGTCAGCCAGATAGCGATACAGGAAAGTCACAATTTGTGCTCTCGTGCAGTTGTTCTCCGGACTGAAGGTCGTTGCGCCGGTGCCGGCAGTGATTCCCATTTCCGTAGCCCACAGCACGGCGTCATAGTAGTACGCGCCGTTCTCCACGTCTGTGAAGGGGTTAAGCGAGATGGTAGGGGCCGGTGAACCGACCGCCCGCCACAGGAATGTCACGGCCTGTCCTCGGGTCACTGGGGAATCAGGACTGAACGTGGTGGTGCCGGTGCCGACAGTGACCCCATTTTCCGTGGCCCACAGCACGGCGTCATAGTAGTACGCGCCGTTCTCCACGTCTGTGAAGGGGTTAAGCGAGATGGTGGGGGCCGGTGAACCGACCGCCTGCCACAGGAATGTCACCATCTGCGCACGGGTGCAGAAGGCATCGGGGCTGAACGCAGTCGCGCCGGTGCCGGAGGTCACGCCGTTCAACACAGCCCAGTCCACAGCCTTATGGTAATATTGGGTGATGTCCACGTCGGTGAAGATCTTGCTGGGGCAATCATGCACGGCCGCTCTGAACGCCGCGGTCACTGTCACCTTTGACGCTGGCATGATGATGGTGTACTCCCCATCGCCTTCGACGTTCATGGTCAGCACGCTGCCGTTCTTGTCGGTAACGGTCAGGCTGACCGGCTCGTATCCCTCGTCCGGTGTGACGGCCAGAGTGACCGTCACGCCCTTGCTTGCGCGCGTCATGTCGGCAGTCACGGAGCCGTTGGACACGTCGGAAACGATGATGGGATAGGTGATTTCGTTGGCAGCGGGTAACGAGGTAGATGTGCCGTGGGTAGATGTACCGGTGCCGCTGCTTAGCGTAAAGGAGATCACATTGTCGCTGTTCGGTTTGTAGCCGTTAATGCTGACCATGCCGAGATCAACTTCGTTTGCCCCATTTTCCAGAGTAAACTTGAAGCTTCCATAATCGGTGACGGTAGCTGTCAGTTTGTTCTCCGTGTTGAGGATCGTGATGGTCGCGCCGCTCTCCGTTTTAGCGTCGGCCAGGGCCGCGTCCACCGCGTCCTGGAAGGTGGCGTAGTACTCCGTCGTGCCGTCCTTTGTGATGGACGCCACGGCTTTATTGACCGTTGTGATTGTAAACGTGCTGAATCCGTGAGGATTCTTAAAGGTCAGGACGTTCGTATCGTCATCGATCGTTCCGGTGTAGATATAGGTGTGGCCGTCCTTGGTGTGTTCGATATAGA
>CAZBNY010000015.1:10786-21413 GCA_964493235.1 uncultured Lachnospiraceae bacterium | reverse complement strand
GAATAGGGCGGAACGCAAGACAAAAACGCAGTTGTGCCGGATTGCAAATATCCTTCACAGGAAGGATTCGCGTTCTCTTTTATCCGGCTTCTATCTTTTCCTTCGCTCGCTTCTTTTACCATTGACAAAACCCGCCATAAGGCGGGTTTGTCAGTAATCTGAGGCGGCTTTTTCAGCCGCCCGATAAGATTTATATTTTCACGCATTCGGCATACACAAGGGGAAACGTAGCCTTCAAAATCTTATACCGTCTCACTCTCCAGCCATTTTCCTCCAAAAAGGCAATATACTCCCTTGTGCTCCATTTGTTTTCAGCCTCAAAGCCAAATATCCCCATGATTTTCGCGATAATTCCCTTTACGCCCCTCATTTCTCCGTGAATAAATGTAGGAGCGATAAGTATTCCCCCGTCATTTAGCACACGGCCTATTTCCGAGAGCGCCCTTGAGGGGTCAGGCATGATGTGCAGCGCATTGGAGATTATAACAACATCAAAGGAGCCGTCCCCATATTCCAGATTTTCGGCGTCCATGACCTTAAAGCTGAGATTGGCGGGATTTTTCCCCTTCTTGGCCTCGGCTATCATTTTCTCTGAAAAATCCGTCGCTTCTATCTGTTTTGCCGCCGAAGCTATGTTTTTGGCTATAAGACCCGTGCCAGTCGCTATTTCCAAAACGATTTTATTTTTAACCACCCTTCTCATCCTGCGGTACATCTGCTCGTAGGCCTTTTTGTCCTTTCTTATTATAAGGTTGTAAAACGGCGCGTAGAAATCCCAATTGCTCTTATCCATTCTGTTCCTCTTTTCCGTATTGTCTTTCTATCCATGCCATCATAAGGTTCACTATCCTTCTCTGCTGTGTCTGTGTCAGCTCGACCCCGATTGGTATTCTATACCATTTCTTAAGACAGCCACGGCAGCAGCAGGCAGTGGCGTGCTGGGCCTTAAACACCGGGTGTCCCCTCATTGGCGTCTGTTTGCCGTCGTTTGGTATATATGCCGGAGCCAGCCTTGTTCTCACAAAGTCCTCAGCGTGGGAGCGTATTTTGTCCATTCCGTTTTTTCTTATATATTCCATGTCCCCGTCATCCAGTCTGAACTTGCGTCTGAAATCAGAACGGGACAGCCTTTCCAGCGCCTCGTCTATGGTCTGCATATGATCGCTTCCTTATATAATGATGTTTGGGTCAAGGGGTACTTTGTATGCGCTTCTCTTCTAGCTTGCGTGACCCCAAAGCGCCTCCAGTCCTTACAATATCATATACTAAATGTAATACATATAGCGCTTTAAATCAAGCCGCAAATGCCTTTGTCCAACAAAATAGGCGGAAACCAAAAATGATCTCCGCCTAACTTAAAACACAGATGAGCTCCTCTGTGTTGTTTATTCAGTTTTATTATACAAGATATTTTCTTACCTGATCAGGAATTCCGCTTAAAGGAGAACTGTAGATAAGCATGAAGTCAACGCTGTAATCCGTCGAAATTCTTTCAAGTACTTCGCAGAGGCTCTCAACGTCATCAGGAGTGAGAGTCTGAATTATATTGGTCAAACCGTCAACAAATATTTTCTGAATATCTCCGTTCTGAGAAAGAATACCATATATGAAGCCAATGAACACTTCATAGTCGCAAATCTTATATTTTGATGTTTCTACAAATCTAATGCCGTAGTGCAAATCATACATATGTCTGTTATCGTCGTCAATAAATACTACATTTCCGTCGATAGTTTTGGAAGCCTCATTGGCCATCTCAATGAGTTTTTTTGTTTTACCCTGTCCTTTTTCACCTGCAAGAATCTGAATCATGGTAATTCCCCCTTTTATTTGTCGTGGTATTTTATTTTATTAAGCATATTTTATATACTTTAATAGTTCTTTAAAAATTCTTCAAATCCTTCTTATTTTGCTCTAAAAATATACACATATTTTCATGTCAATTTTTGTTGAACATAACTCTGTACATTTATATTATTCAGCATTTTACACTATTTTAATCACAAACATAGTCAAACCAGTCCCACTCGGCTGTAGCTATCGCCCTTGCGGTCATCTCCTCCGGCTCCTCAAGGAGACCGAATATCGTTACGAACTCATGGTACAGCTCTCCCTCGATAACAGCGTCTCCGGTAATCGTATATGTGTTTTCTTCGTTTTCTACCGTTTCAATGTATTCCCCTATGAGAGTAACGTCCTCGCCTTCCAGCTCGATCTTATTATATTCGGACTCAATGTCCTCCTCAGTAAAGACAAACCTCACAGTATCACCTCCGATATCAAAATTTTAACACTCAATGAACAAATTTACAACTATAATTTTCAATTTGTTCAAAAGTCCTCTGAATATTATTTTTAATTCCAAATTAAATAACAAATTCTTAAAAATGTATATTGTGATTGTCCAAAAAAATGTTATACTAAAAGAAATTACTTCAGTTACTTAACATCTTTGGAGGACCTCTTATGAATTATATAGTTTTTGACTTGGAGTTTAATCAATCCTTTGACTTCAAAACAGGTTCGTCTGCGAAAAGCAATCCTGAATGTCCCTTTGAAATTATACAGATAGGCGCGGTAAAACTCAATTCCGACTTCGAGAATGTCGGAGAATTTAACCAGTATATTAAACCCATGATCTACAAACGCATTCACCCCTATGTTGAAAAAATCACCGGAATAAAACAGCGTGATCTTGAATCCGGCAGACCTTTTCCAGAGGTATTTTCGCTGTTCAGCGATTTTATGGACGTCTCAAGCGATATACTCTGCTCATGGGGCAGCGATGATATCAAGTCCCTTTACAGAAATGTGAAATATCATAAGCTCGCGTCATCAAAAATGCCGGACAGATATATCAATATACAAAGCTTTGCCACATCATTCCTGAAATACGATCCCGGTAAGGCCATAGGTCTTAAAAACGCTGTCGAGCTTTTAAATCTTGAAATCGACGCCAGCTTTCACAACGCCCTCAACGACGCCGCTTACACAGCGGAGATATTCAAAATAGTGAAGCCGGAGGTGCTTATGACCGAACACTTTAAGCCCTCTGATATCAAGTATCCAAAGCAGAAAAATCTACAAAAAGGAATAAATACAAAGTCACTTTTTAAATATTTTACACAGTCCCTTGAGAGGGAATTATCCTCAGAGGAAAAAGCTATAATCAAAACGGCTTATAAATTCGGCAGAAATAATACTTACGACTCATAAAAATATACATATTTTATGTTATTTATATTAAAAAATAAAAGTATTTGTATTTTAGTGAAAAACACTTGTCTTTTTAGGAGATATATGATATATTATTGGTGTTCCGGCATAAAGGAACACTCTGGAGAGTCTCCCTCAGGGGGAGCGCCGAAGGTGTAACGCGGATTTATCCGTCTATCTCTCAGGCAAAAGGACAGGGCATATACCAAAATGCAAATGTTCTACTCTTTAGAGAGCTGCTGCGCTTACGCGGAAGCTCTTATTTTTATGCTTAATCCGGCAAAGACCGGGGCAAAAAATATTAATTAAAGGGGAAGAAAAAATGGAAACTATTTTATCACTTGTCTCATCGGCAAACGGAATCATGTGGAACTCTCTGCTGCTTATAATTCTCTGCGGCACAGGTATCTACTACACGATCAGGCTTCGCTTCATTCAGGTAAGGAAATTCGGCGAATCATGCAGGCTCGTGTTCAGCAACATCAAATTAAAAGGTGAAAAAGGCAAACACGGAGAAATGAGCTCATTCCAGGCGCTCGCTACGGCGATTGCCGCACAGGTAGGTACAGGAAACCTTACCGGAGCGGCTACGGCCCTCATCGGCGGCGGCCCCGGCGCTATATTCTGGATGTGGCTGAGCGCTTTCTTCGGAATGGCTACAATATATGCGGAGGCGACCCTCGCGCAGAAATTTAAAGTGGTTGAAAACGGCGAAACAAACGGCGGTCCCGTTTATTACATCAAACAGGCCTTCAAGGGCAGCTTCGGCAAGTTCCTTGCGGCTCTCTTTGCCATATTTATCATCCTTGCCCTCGGATTTATGGGAAATATGGTACAGTCAAACTCGATTGGAGCCGCTTTCTCAAATGTATTCACATCAAGGGGCATAAACGTACCTCCCGTAATTATAGGTATAATCATAGCTGTTATCGCGGCGTTTATCTTTATCGGCGGAACAGAAAGACTTGCGGCTGTTGTTGAGAAGCTCGTTCCTTTAATGGCCTGCATATATATAGTAGGAAGCTTGATCCTTATATTCCTTAACATCACACAGATCCCCGCAGCTTTTGTTTCTATCGTTAAAGCCGCGTTCAATCCTCGGGCGGTTCTTGGCGCCGCGGCAGGTATCGGTGTAAAGGAAGCTATCAGATACGGCGTTGCCAGAGGTCTTTTCTCTAACGAAGCCGGTATGGGCTCCACACCTCACGCTCACGCAAGGGCCAATGTCAAGAATCCTCATGAACAGGGTCTTACAGCTATGATGGGTGTATTTATCGACACATTCATCATTCTTAACCTTACAGTATTCTCAGTCCTGACAACAGGGGTAATGTCAAGCGGCAAGAGCGGTATCGAGCTTACACAGGCAGCGTTTATGACAAAATTCGGCGGCTTCGGTGATATATTTATCGCTATATGCCTTCTGTTCTTTGCCTTCTCAACGATCCTTAGCTGGCACTTCTTCGGTAAGGTCAACGCTGAGTACCTGTTTGGCAAAGGCTGCGGAAAAATATACTCAATAATCGTTGTCATCTTCATTGTGATCGGTTCAACACTTAAGCTTGACCTCGTTTGGGAGCTTTCGGACTTCTTCAATGGTCTTATGGTTATCCCCAATGCCCTCGCCCTTCTGGCGCTGAGCGGAATCGTTGTTAAGATTTGCAATGAGTTCTCTAATAAAAAATAATAAAGAGAAATTAACAAAATAGGCTGAATGTTAAAACATTCAGCCTATTTTTATACAAAAAACAGTACCCAATCTCTCGGGTACTGCCTAAGTGGGAATTATGAAAAGTTATGGTACATAACGGGGTAGCATTTTCATGTTTTTTCTTAAGTACATTATAAAAACAAAATACCTTGCGGTCAATACGAATTTTTTACAAATTTGTTCTTCCACCACGAACTTTTCACGTTATTTTTAATAAATACATTATTTTTGTTCACCATACAAACACATTTTTTCATTCACTACGGCCTTTTAAGCAAAGTGCATAATACATTCGTCCCATAGATGACATATCAAACCGTTTTTGTAAAAACATACAAAAACATTAGCCTCGACTAAAATTCGGGCAAGATTTATAGTGCTTATTTTTTATTATAATTATTTCCAGATATCATAATTAAAATAATCAAAAACGGAAAGAATATTAATATCATCAGGTATTCTAAAGGTTTGGTCAAAAGTTTTTAAAATTTAGAATCAAATTTTTTCTTACATTGGGTGAAATTTTTGTGTTACAATAAAGTATAGGCTTATTGTTGTTTAATAGTACACGGAGGTGCGAAAATGTTCCAAAAAGGTGATTTAATTATCTATAACAACGAAGGTGTATGCCGTGTTGAAGATGTGGGACCTCTTAAGAACCTTTCGGACAGCGATAGTGAAAGGTTATTTTATAAACTGTCCCCCGTTTACGGTAAGGGGTTTATTTTTATACCAGTTGATACAAAGGTATTTATGCGTCCCGTCATAACCAAGGAGGAGGCTAACATACTTATCTCCAAAATTCCTGAGATAAAAAGCGGCAGTACGGATACGGTCAGCCAGAAGGAGCTGGCTGAATATTATCAGTCGTCATTCATATCTCACGAATGCGAGGATCTGATCCAACTGATAAAGACCGTTTATCTCAAAACCCAAAAGCAAATAATGATTGGCAAAAAACCCGGGCAAACCGACCAGCGCTACATGAAGCGTGCCGAGGAGCTGCTTCACGGAGAGCTGGCGATAGCTCTTGACATATCTATTGATGAGGTACCTAAATATATCGAGAAGGAATTGGCCGAGCTTGTTCCGACTGCCGAGGTAGGCTAACTGTTCCCCGCTCGTTGTCTTACAACCTCATATATAAGCACGGCTGCGGCCACTGAAGCGTTTAGCGATTCCGCTCCGCCGGGCATCGGTATTTTTACGAGCTCGTCACATAAAGACGCCGACCGGTCGGATAGTCCCCTCGCTTCGTTGCCGAGCATAAACGCGCAGCCTTCCCTCAGGTCCAAATTATAATGATATTTTTTTCCTCTAAGATGAGCGGCATATATCTTTATGCCGTTCTTCTTCATTTTTTGGGCGGTTTCATTCAGGTCGGCATTCTGTACGACGGGTACCTTGAATATGGAACCCATAGTTGACCGCAGTACCTTGGGGTTGTACAGGTCCACACTTCCCTTTGAGAGTATAACTCCGTCGGCGCCGGCCGCGTGGGCCGTCCTTATGACCGTTCCGAGGTTTCCGGGATCATTCATTTCCTCCGCTATTACGTAAAAGCCGTTCCTTTTTATTATATCATCAAGGCTATGTTCCATTTTTTGGCAAATGGCGATTATCCCCTGCGGATTTTTTGTATCGCTTAAGCTCTCAAACAGCCTGTCGCTTATTATATAGCACCGGCATCTCTTTTGGTATTCTGAAATATCGTTTTTAGCGGCAAAGCTTTCCGAGAATATCATTTTTTCTATATTAAGCTTTTGTGGTATTTCGGAAACAAAGCGCAGTCCGTCGGCTATGAAAAGGCCATTTTCGTCCCTTTTCTTTTTATCTCCCAGAGCCTTTATTTCTTTGATTAATTTATTTTGTGAGCTTTCTATCATATTTTTTCACCCGTCCTGTATTTGTAACTATTTTATCAGATGTTAAGGAAAATGTAATTAATATTTTACTAAATTTATGATATAATTAAGAAATTAATTATAATGGACAGGAGTGGGTAATTTGGCAGGCTCTACATTCGGCACTGTTTTTAGAATAACTACATGGGGCGAGTCGCACGGAAAGGCCCTCGGCGTGACAATAGACGGCTGTCCCTCCGGCATTCCCCTTTGCGATGAGGATATACAAAGGGAGCTTGACAGACGCAAGCCGGGCTCCAATCCCTACGGAACAAAGCGTCAGGAAAGCGATACGGCCAACATACTTTCGGGAGTATTTGAGGGAAAGACGACCGGTACCCCTATCTCTATCGTCGTATATAACGCTGACCATCATTCTGCCGACTACAGCAACATAGCCGACAAATTCAGGCCGGGCCACGCTGACTTTGGTTTCCAGAGCAAGTACGGCTTCAGGGATTACCGAGGCGGCGGACGTTCCTCGGGACGTGAGACCCTCTGCCGTGTAGCGGCGGGAGCTGTCGCGAAAAAAATTCTTTCGGAATTAGGAATAAGTATAACAGCATATACTGTTTCCATAGGGCCTGTTGAAATAGACAGGGAACGCATGGATATCAGCACTCGATTCGATAATCCTCTTGTTATGCCGGACAGCGAGGCCGCCGCAAAGGCCGCCGAATTTTTGGACAAGTGTATGTCTGAGCGTGACAGCGCAGGCGGAATCGTAGAATGTGTTATACAAGGAGTCCCTGCCGGTATAGGCGAACCTGTTTTTGATAAGCTGGACGCTGTTCTCGCAATGGCGATGTTCTCTATCGGTGCTGTCAAGGGTGTGGAATTCGGTGCCGGTTTTAAGGCCGCTTCCATGAGGGGCTCGGAAAACAACGATCCTTTTATAATGGACGACGGCCGTGTTAAAAAGCTCTCAAACAACTCAGGCGGAATATTGGGCGGAATATCCGACGGAAACGATATTGTTTTCCGTGCCGCCTTTAAGCCGACACCGTCAATAGCTCAGCCTCAGCAGACTGTCACCGTTAACGGAGAAAATACTGAAATAGTCATAAAAGGCAGACATGATCCCATAATCGTACCGAGGGCGATAGTCGTTGTCGAGGCTATGAGCGCCATAGCGCTCACCGACATGATCATGAGATCAATGCCGTCAAAAATAGAAAACATAAGAAAACAGTATTAAGAGGGAGTGAAAATAATGGGACAGAACATAAACGATTACAAGGCGGTCATAACCGGAAAAATGATCGCCGACAGCCATACGGAGATCGTGGCAAAGCGAGTCCTTGAGGGCCTTGAGAGGCGTAATATGAAAGGATATTTCTGTCAGACGGCCGAGGAGGCAAAGGAGCTTATAATGAGCCTTATCCCCGATGGCGACTCTGTTTCATGGGGCGGAGGAATGTCGATGAGAGATATCGGCCTTACACAGCTTATCAAGGACTGCGGAAAATATAAGGTCCTTGACAGAGACGAGGCCGGCTCCACGGAGGAAATGCGTGAGATACAGAGACAGGCGCTTCTCTGCGATACATATCTTATGGGGACCAATGCCATGACCGACGACGGCGAGCTTGTAAACATCGACGGCCTCGGCAATCGTCTCGCGGCTCTTTGCTACGGACCTAAGCAGGTAATTGTCATTGCCGGAATAAACAAGGTGATGCACTCTGAGGAAGCCGCTGTTGAGCGTGCCAGAAACGTAGCCGCGCCTATCAATATCCAGCGTTTTCCCAATAACCAGACACCCTGTAAAAAAACAGGCAAATGCGGCAACTGCGTAGGCGAGGGCTGTATTTGCAGACAGATACTTATTACAAGAATGTCCATGATACCCGAAAGGATAAAGGTCGTTCTTGTGAATGAGAATCTTGGCTTTTAATAAGATTTTTATGAATTAACCTAAAAATATATAATTTACTTAAGGAGGCAATTAACAATGAGATTCACAAAAAGATTATGTGCTTTGTCGGCAGCGGCTGTCATGTCGCTTTCCGTGTGCGCGCCCGCCTTTGCTGATGTCGTAAGTATTGCTGAAAACACAGCCAAAATACAGGTCAACGGCAAAATAGCCGAGACCGAGGCTTTGCTCGTAGACGGTACAGCTCTTATCACGGCAGACGACGTAAAGTCTGTTTTAGGCGTTGACTGCACGGTTGACGGAGGATATGCCACACTTTCCGTTGACGGCAAAGAGCTTAAGATAGCTGTTAAGACGACCGGCTCTGACTCTTTGGCAATACGTGATGTGTCCGACGCGCTTGGCTATATGCTTGGCTGGGACAATGAGGCAAAGACAGTTGTCATCGTTGACATCGACCGCATGGCTGAGGAAAACGGAGCAACATTTGATATTATCAAAAGGTACATGGACTACACACTTTCGCTCGGCGACGCTTTTAAGACAAAGGCCGAGTTCAACGGCGGCGTTGAGGTCGCTGACGAAGGCATAACTGTAGCTATCCCCTTCAGCGGTTCGGTTGACGCTGTAAGCGGTAAGGAAGGCGAAAAAGCTTCCGTTAAGCTCAATATGGATCTTACTCAGTTCAAGGCACTCGCCGGAGCTGACGAAATGGCGGATTATGAAAAGGAAGTATTTGATATAATGATGAAAGCAATAGAGTCAAGTGACTCTAATGTTATCTATGACGCCGAAAAGAACGTATTATACATGAGCTCAACAATGTTCACTTTATTTGGCAGTGACGAGAACACATGGTTAGAAATAGAGCTTGATCCTCTTATGGGCACCCTTTCAGCCGACGGTCTTGACATGAACTCTATCATGTCCCTCGCTCAGTCAGGCGATATTGACGCTTATATTCTTGAGGCACTCAAGGTTATGCCGGTAAATAACGTAGACAGCTACAGCGATATCGCTCAGGCATATGACATTATTGCCTCGATGCTTGGCGACAAGTCTTTCACGCTTGAGAACGGCCAGTACAAATCCAACTTCGCAATGAAGGAGGACGGAACAGAGCTTACATATACAATGGTTCTCGGCACAGAGGGCGAAACTGTTAACTCATGCATCGTTACAATGAAGATGACAGCTGACGGAGCTACAATGGACATGACGGTTTCTTCCGACAAAGACATGAGCTCAGAAATGAGCTTTTCAATGAGTCTTGCCGATATGATAAAGATTTATATGGAGTACAAGTCAACCTGCGCCGCTACTAAAGAGGTTCCCGATCTTAAGGTTCCTGACGGCGCTACAGTAATATCGCTTAACGATATGCTCCTTGACATGATGGCCGCCGAGTCTGACTATGAGGCAGTCCCTGAGGCTGAAATAATTGCGGCTTCTCCCGAGACAGAGGCTTTAAGCACAGCAGCGTAAGCAAACTAAAAAAGAGGCATAACGCCTCTTGAGGGTGTCGACAAGTCGGCACCCTTCGTCAAAATCAGGATTTTGACGAATACAAACAGATATGTGAACAAAGAGTTCTCATGGTATCTATATCATGAGAACTCTTTGTTTTCCGAACCTTTCCGTTAAGGCGGCTGCCATAAGGAAATAAATTTTCTTATGGCACCGACCATTAAGGCGCTCCGCGGTTACGTTTCACTATACTTTTTTCTCAAACACTCGGCCGCATTTGGAGCATACGAATTTTGTTTTTCCGTTTTTGCCGTTTATTCCCGCGGCAGTTCCGACCGCTCCGCCGACGGGGCCGCCGATGACATTTCCGAATATATTGCCCAATATGGCCTTGCTGAAGGAGAATTTTTTCTTGGTATCGACAGGTATACCTATCCCGTCGCAACCCCGTCT
>CAZBNY010000015.1:0-10686 GCA_964493235.1 uncultured Lachnospiraceae bacterium | reverse complement strand
ATAGAATAGCAAATCACGTCTCTTTTTTACTTATCTGTTTTCGTTTTTATATTTGTTGGCAAGCTCCTTCATTTCCCTTGCGGCGTTTACCGACATCTCCGTTACCTCGGTGCCCGCCATAAGTCTGGCTATATCCTTTACGGCCTCGTTTTTCTTCAAGAGCTTGATATTTGTCCTCGTCCTGCCCTTCTGGCTGAACTTCTCTATCATAAAGTGGCTGTCCGCCATAGCGGCTATCTGCGGCAGGTGGGTAATGCAAAGTATCTGCTTAGTTTTCGCAACCTTCTGCATTTTCTCCGCTACCTTCTGAGCTGTCCTTCCGCTTATTCCGGCATCTATTTCATCAAATACGAAGGTCCCTATGGAGTCGGCGTTGCCAAACACGACCTTAAGCGCAAGCATCACTCTGGAAAGCTCACCTCCGGAGCCTATCTTGGCAAGCGGCATCAATACCTCTCCCTCATTGGCTGTAAACATAAACTCCACGTCGTCCCAGCCGTCCATGCCGAGCTGGTTCTTCTGGTCTATCCTTATTTTAAACTGCGCCTTATCCATTTCAAGATCGTGCAGGTTATCCTCTATCTCCTTTTCAATAGTCTCGGCCTTTTTCTTCCTTATGTCAGTTATCACCCTGCAAACCTCGACCATGCTTTTGAAAAGCTCTTTCCTTTCGTTCTCCAGCAGCTCAAGCCTTTCTCTTGAGTGCATCAGCATATCGTATTCGCTTCTGAGGTTTTCCAGCTTTTCGGCAAGTGAATCGGAGGGGCAGATATATTTCTTTTTAAAGGCATAGATTATATTCAGTCTTTCCTCGATCTGCTCTATCTCGTCCTCTCCGGTCTCCAGATTCTCAAAATATCGCTTAAGCTCCCTCTCGGCCTCGCTGAGCTGTATAGCCGCCGAGTTTACGATCTCATATATGAGCTTGACTGAAATATCTATATCGCTCAACTGCTTAAGTGTATCAGCCGCCTCCGTGACCATGTCTCCGGCAGGCAGGCCGTTAACGCCGTTATAAAGAAGGTTGATGCACTTTCCCGCCATTTCCCTCATGCGCTCACCGTTTTGGAGTATTTTCTTTCTTTCCGAAAGCTTATCCTCCTCGCCCGGCTTAACGTCCGCCGCTTCAAGCTCGCTTATCTGATATGAAAGTATCTCAGTCCTGCGCTCCCTTTCGGCTTCGTTCCCGGCTATGGCCTTCATTTCCTTCATTGTCGCTTTATATTTCTTCAAAAATTCCGCCAGCTTCGCCTTTTCGGCGTCAAGCTCCGTTCCGCAGAATTTATCCAAAAGCTCTAAATGCTTGTTAGGGTTGAGCAGTGACTGATGCTCATGCTGGCCGTGGAAATCCACAAGACAGCCCGAAAGCTCTTTAAGCTGTCCCACGGTCACTGTTGTCCCGTTTACCTTGCATACGCTTTTACCGTTCAGGTGGAGTATCCTCCTTATTACAAGGGTGTTGTCCTCCTCATGGTCAATATCCATGTCGTCAAGTATCTTCTCTATCTTCTTATCGTCTATCGAGAATACAGCCTCCACGACCGCCTGCTCCTCGCCTCTGCGGATTATATCCCTATTGGCCCTTCCGCCTAAGGCAAAGCCCAAAGCGTCGATAATAAGCGACTTTCCGGCTCCTGTCTCGCCGGTCAGAATATTCAGTCCCTTTGAGAAAGCGACCTCGGATTCCTCAATAAGCGCTATATTTTTAATATTTATATATTCGAGCATATTTATTACGCCCCCAATCAGCTATGTATAATACGGTAAAGCCTTTCTATAAGCTCCGCGGCCTGATGATTTCCTCTGATCACGCAAAACACCGTATCATCTCCGGCAATCGTGCCCAGTATCTCGCTGTTTTGCATATTGTCAAGGGCGACGCCGACAGCCATTCCCATTCCCTCGAGGGTCTTTATAACAACCATGTTTCCGGCATAGTCCATCTTTACAACAGCTTCCTTAAAAACTCTGATAAGCCTGTCGGATATTTCGGTGTCACTGCTTATCATAGCGGCATATTTCTGTCTGCCCTTTTCTACCGAGATCTTAGTAAGGCGCATTTCACGTATGTCCCTGGAGACCGTCGCCTGTGTAACATCAAAGCCTTCCTCCCTGAGCTTTGCCGCCAGCTCGTCCTGAGTCTCAATGTCATATTTTTCTATCAATTCTAAAATCTTGGCGTGTCTGGATACCTTCAACTGTTATTCCCCCTTTGAAATAAGTTTTTTTCTCAATATTTCATAAAAGCTCCTTTTGTTGGTCTTAATTATATTAATGCTGCTGTCGGACTTTCTGACATTTATCGTATCACCGTTATTCAATATGACACTCGTCTGTCCGTCCATTGACATTATTATGTCTCCGTTGGTACCGAAGCTCGCCTCTATTCTTATAACGTCGTTAGCAGAAACTACTATGCTCCTTGAATGAAGTGAATGCGCGCATATGGGCGTTATGACCATACATTCAATATCCGGCTTCAATACCGGTCCTCCGGCTGAAAGATTATAGGCCGTCGAGCCGGTTGGCGTAGAGATTATGATGCCGTCCGCCCTGAAAGTAGCGAGATATTCGTCGTTGACATATATACTGTATTCGGTTATCCTCGTAAACACTCCTCTTGTAATACAGACGTCGTTTACAGCCTTATACTGTTTCGGGTTATCTATTTCCGAAACTATTTCCGCCTCGAGCATAAGCCTTTTTTCCATCTTATACTCTCCGTTCAGGACCTTTTCTATGGTCTCATGCGCTTCCTCGCCGTCGGCCGACGCGAGGAACCCCATTGTCCCCATATTAAGTCCTAAAAGAGGAGTGCCGTATTTGGCGGCCTTTCGCCCTGTGTCTAAAAGCGTTCCGTCGCCTCCGAGAACTATTATAAAATCCGACTTGGAATACATCTCATATTTAGTTACTCCAATGTCCTTAAGACCGGTTTCCTCGGCTATTTTATATGTAACTGCCGGCCTGCATTCCTTTTCCTTAATAAAAGCCGCAAGGTCGCTTACCATATTCATTGCCACTTCTTTATCATGGTTAGGTACGATACCAATCGTTTTCAAATTCAAATCACCTCAAAGCAATTCATGGGACGCGTCAGTAATATTTTTAGCGCATTGGCGCGCATCCTCAACCGTCATTCCTATGTTTTTTCTATCCAGCATTATAAGATATTCGATGTTGCCCTCAGGACCCTTTATCGGCGAGAAATCTATTCCTATAATGTTAAGTCCTTCCTCAAAAGCAAAGTCTATTATTTTTAAAATAACCTCCAGATGCGTGCTTTTCTCTCTTACGACGCCCTTTTTGCCGACCTTCTCACGTCCGGCCTCAAACTGCGGCTTGATAAGGCAAACCATCTGGGCGTCCTCGGACATTACCTTTATCGCGGGCGGAATGACCTTCGTCAGCGAAATGAAGGAAACGTCAACCGAGGCAAACTCAGGCTTATCGGGTATCTGTTCCTCCGTAATATAACGCACATTTGTCTTTTCCATGCAGACCACACGCTCATCATTTCTCAGCTTCCATGCCAGTTGACCGTAGCCAACGTCTATGGAATAAACCTTTGAGGCCCCATTTTGCAGCATACAGTCGGTAAATCCGCCGGTAGAAGCGCCGATGTCCATGCAGGTCTTTCCCTTAAGCTCAACAGGGAACACCTCCATTGCCTTTTCCAGCTTATAACCGCCTCTGCTGACATATGGCATTTCCCCGCCCTTAAGCTCTATTTTCGAGCTTATATCTATCTTTGTACCTGCTTTATCTTCCTTATTGCCGTCTACATATACGTTTCCGGCCATTATATAGGCCTTTGCCAGCTCCCTTGAGGCGGCAAGCCCATTGTTTACCATCAACACGTCCAGTCTTTCCTTATCAGCCATTATTTCCAACCCGTTTCTTTATCTCACAGTAAATGGCCTCAGCGTTAAGGCCGTATCTCTCAAACAATTCATCTCTTTTTCCATGCTCTATAAAAACGTCCGGAAAGGCAAAGGCATGGAAACTTACCTTCTTCATCAGTCCCGCGTCATTGAGGGCATTGAGCACGGCGCTTCCCGCTCCCGCTGTGATAACATTGTCCTCGACCGTGAAAATATGCTCGCAGCTTTCACATATTTTTTCCAAAAGTCCCGTATCCACAGGCTTAACAAATCTCAGATTAGCCAAAAGCGGCTCATAGCCGTCTTTTTCCAGCATATCGCATACATCGGAGACTTCATCAAGTACGGTTCCGCAGTTTATTATCGCGATCTTCTCCCCGTCTTTTAAAATCTCTCCTTTTCCGTATTCTATATCTTCTGTATTATCCGCAAATTTCTCCGTTATTTCCCCTCTGGGGTATCTTACGGCCACAGGTGAATCCATTTTGTTTACGGCGAACTCGAGCATTTTTTCAAGCTCCGCGCCGTTTTTGGGGAGCATGACCGTCATGTTTGGCATATGGCTCAAATACGACAGGTCATATATTCCCTGATGAGTCTCGCCGTCGCTGCCGACTATGCCTGCCCTGTCGATACCGAATACGACATGAAGCTTCTGAAGGCATACGTCCTGCATGATTTCGTCATATCCTCTCTGCAAAAACGTCGAATATACGGCAAAGACCGGCTTATAGCCTCCCTTCGCCAGAGCCGCTGAAAACGATACCGCGTGCTGTTCCGCTATGCCGACGTCAAAAAATCTCTCGGGATACCTTTTCGCAAAGCCGGTAAGGCCGGTTCCTCCGCACATGGCCGCTGAAACAGCAGTTATTTTACAGTCCTGCCCCGCCAGACTTTCAAGTGTTTTGCCGAAAACCGACGAATAGCTCGGCAAAGCCGGCTCTTTTATCGGCTTGCCGGTTTTAAGATCAAAGGGGTCGACCCCGTGGTAATCAGCCGGATTTTTCTCGGCATACTTATATCCCTTTCCCTTGATCGTCCTTACATGAATAAGCACCGGTCCCTCCAGCTTCTTGGCCCTGTTGAGCGTATCAATAAGCTCCTCAAGGTCATGGCCGTCCACCGGGCCGATATATCTGAAGCCCAGCTCCTCAAAGATGACACCGGGTACAAACATATACTTTATCCTTTTCTTAGTTCTCTTCACAGAGTCAACTATAGGCTCTCCGCCCGGCAGTCTGCCTAAAAACTTCTTGACTCCGTCCTTAGCTTCGATATATCTGCTTTCCGTTCTCAGCTCTCCCAGGTGTCTGCTTATGGCGCCGACATTATTCGATATAGACATCTGATTGTCATTCAGTATAACTATCAGGTTTTTGTTGTAACGTCCGGCATTATTAAGCGCCTCAAAGGCGACTCCGCCTGTCATCGAGCCGTCGCCTATCACTGCCACTATTTTCTCATGCCCGCCCGACAAATCCCTCGCGCAGGCAAGTCCGAGCGCTATGGATATCGAAGTCGAGCTGTGTCCGGCCGTAAATGAGTCGTATTCGCTCTCATTCGGTTTAGGAAAACCCGATATGCCGTCAAGCTGTCTGAGAGTTGAGAATTCGTTTTTTCTTCCGGTTATTATTTTATGTATATACGCCTGGTGTCCTACGTCCCATACTATTTTATCCTCGGGAATGTTCAGGCAGTAGTGCAGCGCAAGGGTAAGCTCCACAACGCCCAGATTAGACGCCAAATGTCCGCCTGTTTTCGATACATTTTCCAAAAGGAAGGCACGCAGCTCAAGCGCCAGCCTGTTGAGCTGGCTTATATTAAGCTTTTTAATGTCCTTCGGCATATTTACCGAATCAAGCAACTTTTTCAATGAAATTACACCGCTTTCCGCGGGAAGCTCTCTCCCCGTCAATTGTCTCTTTTTATAAGATACTCCGTAAGCCTTACAAGGAAATCTGTCCTGTCTCCCATGCTTTTCAATATTTCGATAGCCTCGTCGGACATTTCCTCAACTGTTTTTGACGCTCCCTCTATGCCGAACATTGTGGCATAAGTGACCTTATGGTTTTTCTCGTCACTGTTTATAGGCTTGCCAAGCTTCTCAAACGTACTTGTAACGTCAAGTATGTCGTCCTGTATCTGGAACGCCACGCCTACAAGCTCGCCTACTCTCTCTATTTTCTTTATCTCCTCATCGCTCGCTCCGCCCATTTCCGCGCCTGATTTCAGCGCGCCTATGAGCATTGCCGCAGTTTTATTTCTGTGTATATAATCAAGGGTAGTTTTATCTATTTTCTTGCCCTCGCTTATCACATCTACCACCTGTCCCGCGACCATTCCGTGTACACCGGCACCCTCGGCAATGGCAAGCATTGCTCTGGTATATTTTATATCATCCATTTCGACACAGGCTTTTGCCATAGTCTCAAAGGCATGGTGCAAAAGAGCGTCGCCCGCCAGTATCGCCATGCTCTCGCCGAACATTTTATGGCTGGTGAGCCTGCCCCTTCTGTAATCGTCGTTATCCAGCGCCGGAAGGTCGTCATGTATAAGCGAATAGGTGTGTATCATCTCCAGGGCGCAGGCAAAGGGCATTGTCTTTTCCCATTCGCCGCCAAACGCCTTGCACGCCTCCATGACCATTATCGGTCTCAGTCTCTTTCCTCCGGCAAACACGCTGTAACGCATGGCCTTATAAATGATCTCCGGATATTCGTCCTCTTTAGGAAGGAATGTTTCCATATATTCGTCTACGGTTTTTACCCTGTCCTTAAGCTCCTGTTTAAAGTCCATCACATTTCCTCCCTGATCTCAAAGGGCTTTTCCGATATTTGTCCGTCAAGTCCCACGCTGAGCATAGTTACCTGCTGTTTCGCGTCGGTTAGCTTTCCTCCGCAAAACGCCGCCAGCTCAACGCCCTCCTTATAGAGCTTTACGGAATCATCAAGGGATAATTCCCCTTCCTCCATAGTATTCACTATTTCCTCAAGCCTTATGAGTGCTTCCTCAAAGCTTTTGTTTTTCTTCGCCATCAAACATCACCCTATCCTCGGCAGTCGCGCTTACCCTGCCGTCCAAAAACGTAACGTATAATCTGTCTCCGCCATTTATCCTTTCAGCCGAGGAAATAACTCTGCCCTTATCGTCCTCTGTATAGGAATATCCCCTGGAAAGCACCCTCAACGGTGAGAGCGCCTCAAGAGTAGATGCCGCCCTTGACAGAACAAGTCCGTCGTTTCTCACTTTATTTTCAGCGGCCCTCTTTATTTTTTCCGTCAGGCCCTTTACATATTCTTCCCTCTGAAGGATGGGCAAAAGCGGCTGTCTCATACTTCTGCTGTTTATTAGTCTTTCATAGTCCTCCTGTTTTCTGTATACAATGTCGGCTATGCTTCTTTCCAATCTGTCAAAAAGGCTTTCCGCCCTTCTTCTGTCCTCATTTATATCGTTAACCGCCAGCTCCGCAGCGTTGGAAGGCGTTGACGCCCTCATATCCGCCACAAAATCGGCAATAGTAAAATCAGTTTCATGTCCCACAGCGGATATTACCGGTATTTCCGAGGCGAATATGGCTCTTGCCACCTTTTCCTCATTGAAGGCCCACAGGTCCTCTATGCTTCCTCCGCCTCTGCCGACAATGATCGTATCCGCCTTTTTAAGCCTGTTTGCCAGTCTTATTCCCTCAACTATGGAGTCGGCGGCGTTCTCACCCTGGACCAGTACAGGCACAACGGTTATAGATACCGAGCTGTTTCTTGCTCCGGCTATTTTTATAATATCCCGTACCGCCGCGCCCGTAGGCGAGGTTATGACGGCAATATTTTTAGGCCGTTTGGATATTTCCCTTTTATAGTCCGGGTCAAACAGTCCCTCCTCGCTCAGCTTTTCCTTAAGCTGCTCAAAGGCTACCGTCAGCGCGCCTATGCCGTCTGGCTTCATAAGCTGAGTTACTATCTGATAGTCACCTGTCCTTTCATATACCGTGACATATCCGCAGATTATGACCGACATTCCGTTTTCCGGCATAAACGGCAGAATGTCAGCGTCGCCCTTGAACATAATGCAGCGTATCACACTGTCGCTGTCCTTGAGCGAGAAGTACATATGCCCTGAGCTATGCCTTTTAAAGTTTGATATCTCTCCAGCTACCCATATACAATTAAGGACAAAGTCCTTTTCAAGCATCGTCCTTATATATCCATTTACCTTTGATACCGAATAAATTTTAGGTTCAAGCATCGTCCCCACTGCTCACTATTTTTCCAAGTATTCCGTTTACAAACGCCGGCGCCTCGTCAGAGCTGTAGGTCTTTGTCAGCTCAACGGCCTCATTTATCGCGACTCCGTCCGGCACATCAGGTGCGAATTTGATCTCATAAACCGCAAGCCTCAAAATAGCCTTATCCACCTTTGAGAGCCTGTCAACGCTCCAGCCTATGGAATGAGCCCCTATTATCTCGTCGATCTCGGCAAGGTGAGCCATCGTGCCGTCTGTTTTGGCAATTATGTATTCCTTGTCGTTGTCGCTCATTTCTTCATCATTCATAGTAAAAAAAGTATTTTTTACCTCATCGTAATCTCCCTCAGCGGCAAAATCATACTGGAATAACAAGTAGAATGCGAGCTTTCTCGCGTTTCTGCGTCCCATTTTTTATCCTCCCACATTTAAAAAGGCTGCGCTAAAGGCACAGCCCCATTTGTTTCCAAAATTATTCTGTCTTTGCCTCTTCGTCCTCTTCCTCACCGTTGACGTCGGGAGCTGTTTCCTTCTCAATAGTGACCTCTGAAACAACGACATTTACGCCCGTAACCGTAAGTCCGGTCATTGTCTCAACAGCGTTTTTGACCTTCTGCTGAACTTCCTCACAGGCATTTTTGATATTGATACCGAATTTAACGGAAACCTCCAGCTCAATAAGCGCGTTTGATTCCTCAACAGTTACCTTAACGCCTTTTGACTGGTTCTTCTTGCCAAAAAGTCCCTTTACCGTGCTGACAGCTACGGGAGCATTGAGAGTAACTCCCTCTGTCTCGGCAGCCGCTGTTCCGGCAATAATAGCTATGACCTCGTCTGAGATCTGGATCTGACCATTTACTTCTTTAATATCTGCCATTTATATCATCCTCCGTCATTTCAAATTTTATATCTCCCTACATTATAACAGATTTTTTCCGCTTTGCAATCAGATTATACAAAATTTATACATTCATTTTGCATAAATTCGCCAGTGATTTTATTTTTCAAGCGGCTCGTCCCTGATTATTGTCAGCTCCCCGTTTATCGGGAACCCGCAAAGCTCCTTGATATACCTGTCCGCCTTTATGCAGCCCTGAGTGATCTTCCGGTGTACGTTTTCCATCGATTCCTTATCAAAATCACTCCTGAATGATTCAGTCATACGGTTGAGCCAGAGCCTGCCCGACCGGGTGAAAAACAGCTCGTCCTCATAGGAGCGCACATCATACACAGAGCCTTCAATATTAGTATACGCGACATGGCTGTACATCAGCTTCCGGGCATCATACTGTCCCGCGAGAAAGGCTTTCAGTATCGTAAATATCTCACGCCTGTCCTCTGTCTGCGTTTGTTTTTGCATAAGGCTCATCTCCTGTCTGTTCTGTATCTATATATGATACATCTTTTTTCACTTTAATTCAATGCCGTAAAATAACCGTATGCCAAATGCGAAAACACATCGTTGATTTTATAGTCAAAACAATATATAATGTAATACATATATGAACTATTATCATAATTATACCGAAGGGATAAATATTATGGATACAAAAAAATATGAAGCTCTGCTCGCCTCTATAAACCTTGGAAGCTTTACGAAGGCGGCGGAAATATTAGGCTGTACACAGTCAGGACTTACCCATATGATGAACGGCCTTGAACAGGAATTTGGCTTTCAGCTCCTCATAAGGGGGCACCACGGCGTTAAGCCCACTCCCAATTGCAGCAGGATACTGCCCTACATACAGAAGCTTGTGGCCGCCGGAGCCGCTCTTGACGTAGAAATAGAGCGAGTAAACCATATGAAGGATTCCGTGATCCGAATAGGCTCCTATACAAGCATTATCATGCACTGGCTTTCCGATTCCGTTAAAAAGTTCAATACGGACTATCCCGACATAACAGTTGAGATAAAAGACGGCGGCGCCGATGACATATACGGCTGGGTCATGGACGGGACCGTTGATATAGGATTTTTGAGCCGTCAGGAGGAATACAGGACTGAATGGATACCGCTTCGCAAGGATCCTCTTCTGGCAATAATGCCGCCTGACGACAGGCATACAAACAAAACCTTCCCTCTTACGGACTTCAACGGGAAGAAATTCCTTATGCCATCCTACGGCCTGAATAAGGATATTTTAAGGGTATTCAAAAAATACGGCATCGAGCCTGATATAAGTAATTCTCATGTTAACTATAACGTCATACTCTCTATGGTAGAAAGGGGCCTTGGCATGAGCATACTTTCTCAGCTCCTTCTCAAAGACCGTGAAACGCATATAAAAATTATGGAAACAAGGCCGAAGGTATACCGTGAGCTTGGAATAGCCATACAGTCGCATAAATACGCTACTCCCGCGGTAAAAAATTTCATAGAATGCACAAGGGAAACTGTGGAAAATTTATATAAGTAAAAATGAGGGATGAAATAATTTCATCCCTCATTTTTATTACCCTTGAAACGACAGCCTGACGCCGATACCGCAAGCATGAGTGCGAAGCAGGCACAGTAACCTGTCAGTATACTGCTGCTCCAAGGAGTCATTACAAACCCCGCGC
>CAZBNY010000014.1:0-23085 GCA_964493235.1 uncultured Lachnospiraceae bacterium | reverse complement strand
GAAAAAAGGAAATATAAATGGACGTTCAGAACGAAAAAAGCGTAATGGTAATAGACGAAAGCCTGCCGCTTGGACTTATAATACGGCGGCTATATTAGGCCTTACCCTTGGCAAGGCGATGCCCGAGATAGTCGGAAGAGACGTCTTGGACGGCAGCGGGAACTCCCCATATAGGCATAATCAAGTTTCCCATACCGATACTCAAAGGCAGCGCCGAATCGATAAAGGCACTGAAAAAGCGGCTCTATTCTTCTGATTTTTCCGACCTGACAGCAGTCGATTTTTCCGACATTACCCAGAGGTGCAAAACCTACAATGACTTCACCGAAAAAATAGCGGCTATTTCCGAAAGCTCTTTGCAGTACCTCGGCATAGCGATATGCGGAGCAAAAAAGAAGATAAACGAGCTGACCGGAAGTATGCCGCTGTTGAGATAAAACCACAGACGGCTCATATCCGTCCGGCTTGCCTTACGCAAAATCGCTTGAAATTTTTTTGGAAAATGCTATAATCTAATAAACAGACAATAAATATCAGCCGGCTTTATGCGTGAAACCCGAGGGGTGCTGCCCTCAGATTCCACGCATTTTTTTGGCTGTAAAAAAGGAGAATATGCAAGATGGATAACGTCAGAAACAATAAGCTTGGGTCAATGCCGATGGGAAAACTGATATGGAGTATGTCGCTCCCGATGATGGTATCTCTGCTGGTCCAGTCGCTTTATAACATTGTAGACAGTATTTTTGTAGCCAGAATAAGCGAGCAGGCGCTGACTGCCACCTCTCTCGCCTATCCCGTTCAGATGCTGATGATAGCCGTTGGCGTCGGTACGGCGGTCGGCCTTAACGTCCTTCTTTCCAGGACATTGGGGCAGAAAAACTATGAGGAGGCGTCCCGTGTGGCAATGACAGGTATAGTGCTTTCTGTGATCAGCGCGGTGGCCTTTATGGTTCTGGGGCTTCTTGGCGCGGGAGCTATCGCCGACGCCTTCGCTGACGACGCCGAGACCGCCAGGCTTTGTGAAAGCTACCTGTGGATATGTATGGTGTTCTGCCTGGGCAATATGGTTTGTATGCAGTTTCAAAGACTGCTGCAGGCGGCCGGAAATTCCCTTTTGAGCATGGTGATACTTGTCTCGGGAGCTGTCACTAATATTATACTTGACCCGATCATGATCTTTGGTCTGGCCGGTTTCCCCGCAATGGGCATCAAGGGCGCGGCCTACGCTACAGTAATTGGCCAGTGGGTGAGTATGCTGGTCGGATTTATACTGAATATGAAGAAAAATCCGGATGTAAAGCTGACTCTTAAGGGCTTTTCCCTCAAAAAGCACAGAGTCCTTGAGATTTATAGAATAGGAGTGCCGACGATTATTATGAACGCCATGACAAGCATGATGGTGACAGCCTTCAACGCCTTACTGCTGCCGTTTTCGGAGACAGCCGTAGCGTTTTTCGGCGTCTATTATAAGCTGCAAAGCTTCCTGTTCATGCCGATGAACGGGTTGGGTCAGGCGGCCATACCTATCGTAGGCTTTAATTTAGGCGCTAAAAACCATGAGCGTATTATAGAAGCCGCTAAAAAAATCTATCCGGCCGCGGCAGTCATCGCTCTTATCGGAACGGTGATATTTCAGCTTTTCAGCGCCCGGCTTTTGGGACTGTTCTCTGCCGGAGAGGATATGCTCGAGCTTGGCATTCCCGCTTTGCGTATCATATCGCTCTCCTTTGTGTTTGCCTCGGTCACTGTGATAACAGGCTATTTCGCGTCGGGACTTGGCGACGGGATTACAAATATGCTTGGCTCCTTCCTGAGACAGTTTTTCCCGCTGATCCCATGTGCCTGGATCTTCGCGAGCCTTGGAGGCATACATGTCGTCTGGTACGCCATATGGATATCGGAGGCCGCCGGTGTCGTCTACTCGGTCATTCGCCTGCGCGGTATTATGAGAAAGCGGCTGAACTCCTGACGGAGCCGACATAAGCCGCTCCCATAAAACTTATACCGTTACCGCGGTTGAGCGGTGCTTGTGTGGCTTTGGCCTTTCCCTTAAACCCTGTTTTTGTCTCCAATTACTGTATAGTCGCACATTCCTCCGCCCGAGGATATAGTATGCCTTCTTATGAGCCGTCCGTGCATCATGGCGAACATCAGCTCGTCCAGCTCGCACAACGGCGGCATTATCTCGGCTATGCCCTGCCTTTCGCATAGCTCGCATATCGGGCAGGAATGGAGCCTGTAGCGCAGGGTATTATTCTTTATTTTCGGCGGGGCCGTCATTTTCCAGGTGTGCGGGTAGTCCATTTCGTGCTTCCCGCACCACCTCAGATACTTCCTGACATACATCTCGTCCGCCGTCTTAACACCGAGCCTTGTATTCAAATTTATCATTCCGAAAAGCGGCCTCAGCGTAAGCAGTGTCCCCCGCATAATATCCTTTATGTCATCCGGCGAAAGCTCTCCCTCGGCGCCAAGATACACTCCCGCAAACACACAGGCAAAATACGCGTTAAGTCCGAAGGGGTTTCCCCTTCCAAGCTCGTCTGCCTCGCCGACCAGTCTTTTGTATTCCCTTTTGCCGTTTTTCATTATCTCGGTCCTTCTCTTTTTGCCGGTTTTTAAGGACAACTGCTTTTTGATCATTCCTTTGAAAAATATCCAATAAAAATCATTCTGTCTCATGCTTACGCCCCTTTACCAGTTTTTCAGAAACTCTATCGTTCTCTCGCCCGCGTCACGTCGGCTCTCGCCGCATTTTTCGGGATATTTTCTCTCTACGGCAAACAGCATTTTCGCCGCGGGCATATCTATAGGTATCATATAATGACTGCATACCGGATAATGTATATGCTCAAAATGATGTTTGAAACCGTTTTTCCTGAGCCTTTCGACCACCTTTTCACCCGACTCATATGACGGCCACATGGAGTCATTTTCGGCGGAAATAAGAAGCACCGGGCCGTTTATGTTCTCAACGGCGATCTCGGCCTCCTTAGGGCAGTTTTCCATCTCATTATCGTATATGCACCTCATGGAAATATCCCTTTTCAGCAGGCCGGCAAGCATCTTGCCGATCGGCGTCCTTCCCTTAAGCTCGGCATGAGGCAGCTCCTTTCCTCTCCAGGAATACACCGACATCGGCAAAACTATCTGACTTTTCTTAAAGGTGAACGCCGCAGAAACGAAATACAGCGGCGATACGGCTATGACAGCGTTTATCTCCTCAGAAAGGCTGCCGGCCAGAAGGCTCATCTCCGCGCCCATAGATATTCCGTATACACCGACCTTCTCAAAGCCGTATTCATGCAGCCACTTAGCCGCCGTCTCCACTATATCGACCGGTACCCTGATAAACTCACTCGGCAGTCCCGGCATTTTGACAAAGGGCAGGGCAAAGGTATTGAAGCCCCTTTCGCAGAACCATTTAGCCAGCAGCTTACAGCTTTCGTAATCTCCGTCGCTGCCCGAATAGCATATCAGTACCTTATTGGGATATGTATTTCCGTCAGGCTCATACAGCTCGCCGTAAAACCCACCGTTTTCGGGAGTAAGCGTTTCTATTGTTTTCATATTTATCACCTTTCGTTAGCTATGTCTAACTTATAGTCTCAATATAGCCGCCCGCTTTTACACGGACGGCATATTATTATACTATTCTGTTGATAAACTCTCCGTTTTCAGCCAGTGCCTTAAGATTTGTATACGTCATGTCGTATATCCTCTTGTTCATATAGTTGGAGCCCGAGCAGGTATGCGGCGAGAAAATGAGATTATCCAGATCCCACAGAGGATCATTTTCGGGAAGGGGTTCCTCCTCAAATACGTCCAGCGCCGCTCCCATTATGCGCTCCTCCTTAAGTATATCGCAGAGTGCCCTTGTGTCCACGCTCTGACCTCTGCCGATATTTATAAGGACGCTTTTTTTGTGCATTCTCTCAAGAATGTCCTTGTCTATTATATGCACCGAGCCTTCATTGAGCGGCAGAGCGACTATTATTATGTCAAGGCTCTCGACCATTTTCGCAAGCTCGTCTATTTTATGGACCTCATCAAAATACCCGGCGCTTCTTCCGCTTCGGTTAAAGCCTATTGTCACCGTGTCGAAGGCCTTAAGCCTTTTCGCTATCTGTACGCCGATACTTCCGGTCCCAAGCACAGCGGCCCTTTTATCGGTCAGCTCCTGCATTCGGAAATCCTTTTCCCAGATATGCTCCGCCTGATGCTTTCTGAACTTCATGGCCTTTTTGTATATTTCCAGAATACGCATGATCGCGAACTCGGCGATCGGTACGCTGTAAACGTCTCTGGCGTTGGCGAAAACAACGCCCTTACTTTCAAGCTCGCTGACAGGCAGCGTCTCATAGCCGGCCGATATGGCCTGGAACAGCTTGAGGTTCCTGAACTTATTCACATCGGCTCCCCTGAACGGATCAAGTCCCACGAGGGCGTCGCAGCCGTATTCCTCCTCAGTGAAATCCTCGGTCTCGGCGCCGTGATCTATTATCTCATAACCGAGAGCCTCTATTTTTTCCCTTATATCATCGTGCCATCTCTGGGCCTTAGTCAATACAACCTTCATTATCGGCCTCCCATATTTTTATTTTCCGTACTGCTTAATTATTCCGTCCTTTATCATCTGCTCGGCATCTTCCTCGCTGTAGCCAAGCTCCTTCATTATCTCTATGGAGTGCTCACCCAGCAGAGGAGCCGGCCTGGAATCAAGTCCCTCATTACCCTCAAACTGCACCGGTGTCATGGGTAGCATAAAGGACCTGCCGCTTTTCATCTTAAATTCCTTTACATAGTTATTATCGATCGCCTGCTGATCTGTCGAAACGTCCTTCCACTGGAGCGTTCTCTCAAAGGCGATGTCAGCCTCGGTCAGCTTCTCGGCCCAATATTCCCTGTCATTTAAGGCAAACTGCTCCTCTATCCTTACACAGCAGTGTTTAAGTCTTTCCTTATCGGCAAGGACATTTTGAAGCGTCCTGTAATTCGGATCGTTCTTAATGTCATCAAGGCCGAAAATATCGCAGAAGGCGTCCCAGTATCTCTCATAGGCAAGCACCGTCAGCGTTATCCATTTTCCGTCCCTGCACTTATAGGAGTTGATAAGCGGGTTTCCCGGAGTGTAGCGTGACTGGGGATATTCCACACCGTACTGCGTGCCTATTATCATCATGGAGTTAGCCCAAATTGACGTGCCGTAGAGCGAAACGACTATTTTCTCACCGATACCGGTGTTTTTGGCCTTTATTATTCCGCCCAGTATTCCCGCTGCGAGGGCAAGACCGGTAGTGTGATCGCCTGTAGCGTAGGGAGCCGTTACGGGAGATTTTCCGTCGGGCGACATATCTATGAGCGCTCCTCCCTTTGCCCAGAAGGCAACTACATCGTAGCCGGGTCTTGGCGCGTCCTTGCCGTACAGACCGTATCCGGAAATCACGCCGACGACGAGCTTGGGATATTTCTCATGGAGCTGTTCATAGGAAAGTCCCAGCTTCCTGAGCGAGCCTGTCCTTACGTTTGAAACGAAGGCGTCGGCCCCGGAAAGGAGCCTGTGCATTATCTCCTGTCCCTTTTCGGTCTTAAGGTCAACCGCTATGCCTCTCTTATTGCCGTTTTCATACTCCCAAACCGGATTTTCCTCATCGGTATATGGTGTGTTTCCCAGGTTTACGCCGAATTTTCTCATAGGGTCTCCCGAAAAACCTTCGACCTTGATTACGTCCGCTCCCCAGTCGGCCAGCATTCTGACCGAGGAAGGCGCCGCCGCGTAGGTCGTGAAATCAACGATTTTAATCCCTTTTAATAAGTCTGCCTGCATTTTCTGTCAATCCTTTCTGGTTTTCATGCTTTCTTTGACGTCATTATATCATAAAGCTCGGATACCTTGACGGTCTCCTCCTCGCCTGTCTCCATATTTTTGAGCTTAACGCTGTCCTGCTCTATCTCATTGTCGCCGAGGATAACGGAATATGCCGCTCCTATCTTATTGGCGTACTTCATCTGGGCCTTTACGCTTCTGCCGACGCTGTCGCATTCGGCCTTAATGCCTGCCTGACGCATACGGTAGGCTATTCCCTGTCCCTTTATGAGACCCGCCTGACCGATGGCACCGATATAAATGTCTCTTCCCTGCTTTTTCTCAAAAGCTCCGTTCTGCGCCTCAAGCACGAGCAGAAGTCTCTCTATGCCTACAGCAAAGCCCGCGCAGCCTGTCGGCTGTCCGCCGCACTCGGCCACAAGATTGTCATAGCGTCCGCCGCCGCAGACCGTTCCCTGCGCTCCTATTCCGTTTGAGACAAACTCGAAAACAGTCCTTGTATAGTAGTCAAGACCTCTTACGATCTTGTCATCGACCTCGTAGGGTATTCCCATCTCGTTAAGTATGGCCTTAACGGTCTCAAAATGCTCTCTGCACTCGTCGTCAAGATAATCCAGCACAACGGGAGCGTCGGCGATTATATGCTGACATTTCTCCTCCTTGCAGTCAAGTACCCTGAGCGGGTTCTTCTCAAATCTGGAACGGCAGTCGTCGCACATCTTGTCGATGTTTCCGCCGATATACGCCTTAAGGGCATCGTTATATTTTTTGCGGCACTCGGGGCAGCCAAGGCTGTTTATCCTCAGCGTAACGTCCGTTATGCCAAGTCTTTTAAGCAGCTCATAGGCGACCGAAATGACCTCGGCGTCAAGGGCGGGACTGTATGAGCCGTACATCTCCACGCCGAACTGGTGGAACTGTCTCTGTCTGCCCTTCTGGGTATTCTCATATCTGAACATGGGGCCGATATAGAAATATCTTGTCGGCTGCGGGTTATTATAAATTCCGTGCTCGATAAAGCTTCTGGCCGCTCCCGCTGTCCCCTCGGGTCTGAGCGTAACACTTCTGTCACCCTTATCCTTAAATGTATACATTTCCTTCTGGACAATGTCGGTGGTCTCTCCCACACCTCTCAAAAACAGCTCCGTATGCTCAAATACAGGTGTGCGTATCTCGCCGATGCCGAAATCCTCGCATATCTCACGCATTATCCCCTCGACCCTCTGCCATTCGTCCATGTAAGCTCCGTATATATCCTTTGTGCCCTTGGGCGCTTCTGTAAGCATTGTATTTCCTCCTGTCAAAATAATTAATTTTATTTTACATTCCTTTTCGTTTTCTGTCTATCATCTCGTCGATCCTCGATATATACTCATCGACGTTTTTTACGTTGAATATCCTTTCTATCCTTCCGCTCTCGCTGTCAAACAGCTTTGTGGAGGCTCCCGCCCCCGCCGCGAATACGGACTGCGTCTCCTCCATTATAACCACATTATAGACACTTTCATAGCCTTTTTTCGCGTATCCCACATTTTCAAAGCTGCCAAGCATATTTTTCTGCCTGTACATATAGTATGGCGACAGTCCCATATCAGCAGCTCCGGACGACGAAATATCAAGCATCTTTTCCATAAGCATCGCCTTTGCCAAATCGTACTCGCCCAGCTTTTCCCTGAGTCTTGAGGCCCGCTTGACTGCCAGAGTATGCACCGTAAGATTTTCAGGAGCGAGCTTTTTTATCTCCTGCATAGTATGGGCCGCCTCGGCCTCGCCCTCCTCGGGAAGTCCCAGTATCAGATCCATATTTATGTTGCCGTGTCCGGCGTTCCTCGCCTCGGCGTACACTCTTTTTATATCCTCGACCGTATGCTCCCTGCCTATCAGCCTGAGCGTCCTGTCGTTCATCGTCTGCGGATTTATGGATATTCTGTCGGCTCCGTTTTTCTTTATTACCTTCAGCTTATCAGCGGTTATTGTATCCGGCCGTCCGGCCTCAACCGTATATTCAAGAAGGCTTGACATATCGAATATGTCAGCCATTCCCGTCATAAGCCTGTCCATCTGTTCGGCGGTCAGGGACGTCGGCGTTCCTCCGCCTATATATATTGAGTCCAGCCGTCTGCCCCTGGCCTTTTCGCCCAAAAACCCAAGCTCCTTCAGTAGGGCGTCTATATAGCTGTCCACCTTGCCGCTGTACCTGCTCAACGGATATGACGTAAATGAGCAGTAGAGGCATCTTGAGGGACAGAAGGGTATGCCTACATACAGGCTTATGCCGTTCTTATCGGCTTTTTTGAGTATGTCCCTTTCGGCAAGCGCGACCTTCGCCGCCAGCTCCGCCTTTGGCCTTGTGGCCTCATAGGTGTCAATAAGCCTGTTTACACTCTCCTCCGCGGTCAGTCCCTCGTCCATGTAGGTATTTATTTTCTTTGCCGGACGTATGCCCGTCATCATTCCCCAGGGGGTATACTGTCCCGTCCTGTTTTTAAGCATATGGTATACGGCGGCTTTAAGAGCGTAGCCCTCGCCGTTTTCATCTACGGCCTCGTTATGAGAACAGATAAGCTCTCCCTCGGAGTACATCTCCGCTATGGCCTCCCGCCCGTCCAGGCGGCTCCTGACAGTTATCCCCTCGGCCTGAATCCCGTCAACGGGCTTATATTTTTCGTTTGGCATGAATATCTGCACGGCAGTCTGTATGTCGTTCATTTTCTCATGCCCGTCCAAATAGATGTATATCATAAATAATCCCTCATTAAAAAAGGGGAATAAGCAACCCTATTCCCGATTTTCCATAGTATCAAAACAGTCTGCCGCTGTCCAGCAATATGGTTACCGGACCGTCGTTTACAAGCTCCACCTTCATATGCGTGCGGAATACGCCGCTTTCGACCTTTAACGGCAGTTCCCTTGCCTTTTCGAGCAGTCTGTCGAATATTTTCTCCGCCTCCTCGGGAGAGGCCGCGTTGAAATAGCTGGGTCTTCTGCCCTTTCTGGCGTCGCCGTAGAGCGTGAAGTTCGGCACCAGAAGTATACCTCCGCCCACGTCCCTCACCGACAGGTTGAGCTTATCGTTTTCATCTTCATATATTCTCAGATTGGTCAGCTTTTCCAGCATATAGTCCATGACCTTATCATCGTCAGTCGGAAGCAGCCCCACCAGCGCCATCAGTCCGTTTCCTATCTCGCCTTTGACAACTCCGTCTACAGTGACCTTTGCCGTTTCGACCCTCTGTATCACCATTCTCATGTTTTTACCTCGTTATCAGGAATTGACTCGCTCTATATCCTCAACGCCCTTGACGTTTTTAAGGTGCGAGCATACCTTTTCAAGCTGCTCCTTGCTCGTTATCTCAAGCACTATGTTTACTATCGACAGCAGATCCTTCGTAGTTCTGGCGTTGAATGATTTTACCGGAAGATTCTCCTCTGACAGGACCTTGCTTAAGTCCAGGATAATGTTGTTCCTATCCTCACAGAGCAGGCGTATCTCCGCCTGGAAGGAAAGCGACGGGCCTGTGCCGTCCTTTCTGGCGATCTCCCATTCGGCCTCTATAAGCCTATTCCTGTCCTCCTCCGTCAGGTTTATAACATTGGCGCAGTCCGTCCTGTGAATGGAAACGCCCCTGCCCCTTGTTATAAAGCCAACTATCTCGTCGCCCGGAACAGGGTTGCAGCAGCGTGAGAACCTTACGCCTATATCGCCTATACCCTTTACGATAACTCCGCTCTCGCTCTTTTTGGAGCCCTTATTCGCCTTTTCCTCCATCTTTTTCAGATAGTCCTCGGCGGTCTGGTTCTTTTTCTGCTCCTTAAGATATTCCTCGATAAAACGGTTTATTACCTGGCCCTCCTTGACTCCGCCGTGTCCTACGGCGGCGCAGAGAGCGTCCCAGTTCTTGAAGCCGAATTTGTTTACTACTATTTCTATCCACTCGGGCCTTGCCAGCTCCGAGAAGGAATAATTCTTTTTCTTGGCGTCGGCTATGATAAGCTCCTTGCCCCGTATTATATTTTCCTCCTTGAACTCCTTCTTGAACCACTGATTTATCTTTGTCCTCGCGGTGGAGCTTTTTACAAGGTTAAGCCAGTCGCGGCTTGGGCCTCTGGAGTTCTGGGAGGTGAGTATTTCCACAATATCGCCGTTTTGTATCTTGTAGTCAAAGGTAACTATCTTGTTGTTTACCCTGGCTCCGACCATCTTGTTGCCGACCGCCGAATGTATGGCGTAGGCAAAGTCTATGGGCGTTGAGCCGGTCGGCAGCTCTATTACCTTTCCCTGGGGAGTGAACGAATATACCGAGTCATTGAATATGTTAAGGTCAAGCTTCAGGGTGTCCATGAACTCCCTGTTGTCGGAAAGATCCCTCTGCCACTCCAATATCTGGCGCAGCCACGCCATTTTCTCGGCCTCCTTATCCTGGCCGGAGTCGTTGGCGCGTCCCTCCTTATATTTCCAATGGGCGGCTATACCGTATTCGCTCGTACGGTGCATATCCCATGTCCTTATCTGCACCTCAAACGGCTCTCCCGTAGGGCCTATAAGGGTGTTGTGCAGCGACTGGTACATATTAGGCTTTGGCAGGGCGATATAGTCCTTGAAACGTCCGGGCATAGGCTTATACATATCATGTACGATACCAAGCACGGCATAGCACTCGCCCACCGTATCCACGATTATCCTTACAGCAAAAAGGTCGTATATCTGGTCAAGGGTCTTGTTCTGATTGACCATTTTTTTATATATGCTGAAGAAGTGCTTGCTCCTTCCGTATACAGTACCCTTTATTTTGGCCTCGCTTATCTTCTCGCTGATCTCGTCAACGATACGGTTTACATACTGCTCCCTCTCGGATTTTTTCTTCTCTATCTTGCTTTTGAGGTCGTAATAGGCGTCCGGATTAAGATATTTGAAGCAAAGGTCCTCCATCTCTGTCCTTATCTTTGAAATACCGAGCCTGTGGGCCAGCGGCGCGTAAATGTCTATCGTCTCCTGGGCCTTTTCTATCTGCTTTGCCTCCGTCATATAGTTAAGAGTACGCATATTGTGCAGACGGTCTGCAAGCTTAATAAGGATAACACGTATGTCCTTAGCCATAGCGAGGAACATCTTTCTGTAATTCTCGGCCTGTATTTCCTCCTTTGTCGTATAAGAGAGTTTACCGAGTTTTGTAACGCCATCGACAAGCAGGGCTACCTCCTCGCCGAAAAGTCCCTTGATATCCTCATAGGTATACGGTGTGTCCTCTATGGTGTCATGCAGAATGCCGGCCACTATAGACTCCATATCCAGCTCCAGCTCCGCCAGTATATACGCCACCTTCAGCGGATGGATTATATACGGCTCGCCCGATTTTCTTTTTTGATCCTTATGTGCCTCGCTGGCAAAGTCATATGCCTTTTGAAGCATCGTAAAATTGTCGGTAGGATGATATTCCTTTATCTTATCGACCAATTGTTTATATAACTCATCTGGTGTTTCCACAGCTGTCAGCTCCCCATTAACAGCAGTCTATGCCCGTCCAAAAATACGAACACTGCTCCATATTAAATATGTATTAAATTGTATTATATATTTTTTTTGACATTTTTCAAGTGTGAAGCCAAAATTAGTGATAATTCTTTCGATTTTATGATATAATCAATAAAAATATCCCTGAATGACCGGAGACAAGCGCAATGAAGCTTCAAAGACTTTTAAGCCTGACAAGACAGGCTGTAAACGACTACAATATGATAGATGAGGGCGACAGAATTGCCATAGGCATATCCGGCGGAAAGGACAGCCTGTGCCTGCTGACCGCCTTGGCCGAAATGCGCCGTTTTTTCCCAAAAGGCTATGATATAGAGGCTGTGACCGTTTCTCTTGGCTTTGACGGTGCCGACTACAGCGGGGTGCAAAGGCTCTGTGACAGGCTGGGCGTCAGGTATACGGTCGTCGAGACCCGGATAGGCAGGATAATTTTCGACGAAAGAAAAGAGGATAACCCCTGCTCGCTCTGCGCCAAAATGCGAAAGGGCGCTCTCAACAACGCCGCCGATGAGCTTGGCTGCAATAAGGTGGCTCTCGGTCACAATATGGACGATGTTATAGAGACATTTATGATGTCTCTTATATTCGAGGGCAGAATAAGCTGCTTTTCCCCTGTCAGTTTTTTGGAGAAAAAACAGCTCGTCTCCATCAGGCCGTTGATATACGTCTCCGAATACGAGACTAAAAGCTTTATGAGAGAGCTTGATGTGTCTCCCGTCAAAAATCCATGTCCCGCCGACGGCAGCACAAAAAGGCAGGAAATAAAGGAGCTTATATATTCACTGAACAAGACCTATCCTAATTTGAACCGCCGCATATTCGGCGCTCTCTCACGGGGTCTTGACGATTGGAAAAGAGGTGTTGGCAATGGCTAAAAAAACAAGCTATACCGACGAACAGAAAATAAAAGATACCGCCCATCTGAAGGGACTTATGGAACAGCTCCCGCCGTTTTGCTATACATATTTCAGAGGAATAGCCCAGACTACCTCCGTCAAGACAAGAATGGGCTACGCCTACGACCTTAAGATATTTTTCGGCTTTCTGTGCGACGCCCATAAGGATTTCAGGGGAATGAAATTCGAGGACATACGTCCGGAGGACCTTGACCTTGTCACCGCTATGGATATAGAGGAATTTCTGGACTATGTTTCCATCTACACTCCCTACAGCGAGGACGATGAGGAAAAGCGAAGTACCATGATACTCAACTCCGCCAACGGCAAGGCCCGCAAGCTTGCCGCGATCCGCAGTCTGTACAAATATTATCTGAGAAAGGGCATAATAACGTCCGATCCCGCAGCCCTTGTGGAAACGCCCAAAATACATGAGAAAAACATCATAAGGCTCGAGGCCAACGAGGTGGCCAATCTTCTTGACGAGGTGGAAAAAGGTGAAAACCTGACTGAGCGCCAGCAGAAATTCCATGAGAAAACGAAAATCCGTGATTTGGCTATCATATCCACTCTGGTCGGTACGGGCATACGAGTTTCCGAGTGCGTAGGGCTGAATGTGGACGATATAAACTTTGATACCTTCTCATTTGTCATTACCCGAAAGGGCGGAAAGCAGGCTGAAATATATTTCGGGGACGAGGTCGCCGAGGCCCTTGCCGATTACATTTCTTACCGCAGGGAACACCCTCCGGCCGATGAAAATGACAAGGCTCTGTTCCTCTCCAGCCGAGGCAAGCGCATATCCGTCAGACAGGTCGAGCTTATGGTAAAAAAGTATTCTCAAACCGCTGTCAAGCTGAAAAAAATAACGCCGCATAAGCTTCGTTCCACCTTCGGCACAAATCTTTACCTTGAGACCGGAGACATATATCTTGTCGCCGACGTGCTGGGTCACGCTGACGTCAACACGACCCGCAAGCATTATACGGCCACGGAAATAGAGCTGAAACGCAAGGCCGCAAGAAAAATAAATCTGAGAAAGGATTGACACTATGTCTGAAAATATAGAACATATCAGGACTATGCTCAACTCGCATACGCCATCGCCCGAAAGCGTTGCCCGCCGCAGTTCGGTGCTTATTCCCATATTCAGTACCGAAAGGGGATACGAGCTGCTTTTTTGCAAACGGGCGCTTACTCTCAAGCGTCAGCCCGGCGACGTATGCTTTCCCGGCGGCGGCAGCGAGAACGACGAGACGCCTATCGAGACCGCCCTGCGTGAGACCTATGAGGAAATAGGCGTTCCCGCCGAAAACATTGACGTGCTTGGCCCGACTGATTTTATCGTCGCCGCCTATGGAGCCGTTATCAGGCCGTTTGTCGGTATTATAAGGAATATGACCCCGGACGAGCTTACGGTCAGCTCAGATGAGGTGGCAGAGGTTTTTACCGTCCCCCTGGATTTTTTCATGGAGACGGAGCCTGAGGCCCATTATGTGGAGGTCAAACACGAGGTGCCCGACGATTTCCCCTTCGAGTACATAGCCGGCGGAAGGAATTACCCCTGGGGCCACGGTAAGGTCCCCGAATACTTTTATTTTTATGAAAACCATATCATATGGGGATTCACGGCCAGACTTGTAAGAAATCTGTGCCTGATAATAAAGGGAGAGATATAAACGCGCAGGCTATAGAAAATACTTGTAATTTTTCGCGCCTTATGCTAAACTTAACATGGTTTTACGGAAAGCGGTATGAGGGGGAGCGCCCTGATGCCGCATTCAAAACAGACAGATGACCGAAAACCAGATTGCGAGGGAGCCCGTGTTCCGGGTTGAGAGGATCCCATCAAGGATCGACCGTCCCCCTTTTCGTTACGGAAAGGGATAGTCAGCATCTGCTTGAAAGTCATTTTTGGTATGTGCTGGCGCACGTACCATTTTTTATTTTCGGCAGAATAATTTCATTACGCCCTATCGGGCATTGGAGGTATCTGTATGAAAAAATTTTTAAAATCACTTACTGCAATCACATTATGTTTAGGACTCCTTGCCGGATGCTCAGGCTCCGGAAGCAGTCAGCCGGCTTCGGAGGAAACCGACGGAGTGACAGAGATAGGCGAGCTTAAAATAGCCTTCTCCCCCTACACTGACTCCGACACTATCATAGCCGGAACAGCTCCGCTGGAGGGTCTGCTTAAGGATAAGCTGCTTGAAAAGGGCTATGACGTGCAGTCCATAGACATGACCGTAGGCACCAGCTATACCGCTGTAGGCGAGGCTCTCAGCGCGGGCAGCGCCGATCTCGGCTTTATTTCCGGCGGCAACTACGTCCTGTTTTCCGATGACTGCGGCGTATTGCTCACCGCACTCCGCTACGGCATTAACAAGGACTCTGACGATCCGGCCGACTGGAACGACGGCACGATCGAGGAGAACGTGTCCGATATGAGTACATACTACCGTTGTATAATTCTCGCGGGCCCTACAGAAAAGGGACAGGAGCTTCTCTCCAAGGTAAACGCCGGTGAGGAGCTTACATGGGAGGACCTCAACAGCGCCACATGGTCGGTACTGAGTCCTACGTCGGCTTCAGGCTATATATATCCCTGCCTGTGGCTTCAGGAGAACTATGGCAAGGGTATAGGAGACCTTGACAAGGTCGTTCAATCCGATTCCCACACTACGTCTGTCGCCAGACTGGCGTCGGGTCAGGTAGACGTAATGGTATCTTACGGACATATACGAATCAAAAACGCTCCGATTTGGGAAAGCGAATTCGGCGGCACAGCGCCTATGGTCGAGCAGACAGGCGTTATCGGTGTTACCGAGGGTATATATAACGACATGATAGCCTACAGCAAAACATCAGACACTATGGCCGACGAGAATTTCAGACAGGCTGTCGGCGAGGCGTTCATAGAGATCGCCGAGACAGATGAGGGCAAGGAGGCGCTCAGCGCTCTCAGCCAGATAGGCTACACATGGGGTCAGGACTCCGATTATGACGGCGAACGCGCCGCGCAGGAGCTTTTAAAAAGCTTAGAGTAATATCAGGCAAGAGACAAATATACGAAATGAGGTGCGCCATGCGGCTTCAGGTACAAAACATAAGCAAAGAATTTAACGGGAAGGTAAAGGCCCTGGACGGAGTGAGCTTCACAATAGAGCAAGGAGAATTCGTATCGGTAATAGGCCCGTCCGGAGCCGGTAAGACGACTCTTTTCTCTATACTTAACGGATCCGAGCGCTGTGACGGGGGCAATATCCTTATGGACGAAACGTCCTTCACCAACGTCTCAGGCAAACAAAGACGGAATATACAGCGCAGGATCGGAACGATCTATCAGGATTTCCGCCTCGTTGAGAATTCCTCCTGTATACAGAATCTGCTTAACGCCTGCCTGCCCGACATGGCGTTTCTCCCCTCTGCCCTTGGTCTGTTCGGCCCGGAACGTTCGGCGCAGGCTAAGGCCCTTTTGGAGAGGGTCGGCATTGCGGACAAGGCCGCGGAGCCTGTCAAAAACCTGTCCGGCGGACAGAAGCAGCGTGTCGCTATCGCGAGGGCGCTTATGCGCCGCCCCGCCATACTTCTGGCCGATGAGCCTGTCGCCTCGCTGGATCCCGTCACAGGCCGTCAGATATTGGAGCTAATGCGTGACATACAGCAGAAGGAGGGTCTGACTGTCCTGATGAACAGTCATAATCTGGCGCTCTCGCTGGAGTTCTCACAGCGGCTGATCGGCCTTAGCGGCGGACGTGTCATATTTGACGGCCCGCCGTCCCTTGCCGACAGAGAGACCCTTGATGCCATATATGGACAGGAGGACGGGATATGAACCGAAAAAGGCTGAAACGGCTTAGGACTGCCGTGCTGTTTCTGCTCCTGTTTTTGGCTGCGGCAATGATGACGGAATGCGACCTTCCTATGCTTTGGACCCGTCGGGCGCATCTTACCGATCTGATCCTGGACATGATCCCGCCCGACCTGAGCTATCTGTCAAAAATTTTTCTGCCGATGCTGTCAACAGTTCAGATGTCTGTCGTGGGAACGGTGCTTGGCTCATTTCTGGCGCTGCTGCTGGCTCCCTTTTGCGCCGCTAACCTTGGCTCGTCCGCTCCTCTGCGGAGAATACTGCGCTTTCTGATACAGATCCTGCGTTCGTTTCCGGCCCTGATACTTGCTCTTTTGGCCACATTCTTTTTCGGCCTTGGTGTATTTGCCGGAACATTTGCCATTACGGTCTATACCTTCGCTATTATGACCCGTGTGACATATGAGGATATTGAAACGGCACCCATCGGGTCCTATCGTGCCCTGTGCGCTATGGGCGCGACCCCGGCGCAGAGCTACTACAGGGCGGTCGTGCCCGAGATCGCGCCGTCATATCTGACTAACGCTCTTTATTTGCTGGAGACCAATGTGCGCCACAGCTCCATTCTTGGCTATGTAGGCGCGGGCGGTATCGGTCTTTTGCTTAACGAAAAAATTTCATGGCTGGAGTATGATAAGGTCGGCGCCATACTTCTTTTGCTGTTTATCACCTCGCTGTGCATAGAATGGTTCAGTCGCTTTTTGACACGTATCGTACAGGGTGAGCGCGTTATCGGCCGAGGATTTAGAAACGTGCTTATCATCGCTGTGGCGGCGGTATTTTTACTCTGCGCCGCTCTCACTGAGCCGCCCGACTTTACTCACACCAGCCTGCGTACAGTCCGCAGTATGATATTTGGACTGCTTCGGCCCGATATGAGCTTTTTCTTCCAGTCGGGAGAAGCCGGTCTTGGCTATCTTTTGCTTGAGACGGCGGCTATCGCCTTAGTTGGCACCTGCGTAGGTACGGCGGTCGCTCTGCCGCTGGCTCTTTTGAACACGCCGCGGATAACGCCCCGCCCCGTGGCGGCGGTATTCAGGGTAATAGTCACGGCTATACGCTCCGTTCCGTTTTTGATATACGGACTTATTTTTATCCGAGCGACAGGCCCCGGGGCCTTTACAGGCGTGCTGACGCTCAGCATGTGCAGTATCGGCCTGCTGTGCAAGCGCTTTACCGAGGCTGTTGAGGCGCTGGATTTCCGCGCGTATCAGGCGTTGGCTGACATGGGCGTGTCCCCGTTTATGCGTATACGCTACGCTCTTCTGCCCCAGCTTAGGGCCGCGTTTATATCCGCGGTGCTGTACCGCTTTGATGTCAACATACGCGAAGCCTCGGTGCTTGGACTTGTAGGTGCCGGCGGAATAGGCGCTCCGCTCATATTCGCCATGAATAAATACGCCTGGAATACCGCCGGAGCCATAGCCTTGGGCCTGATAATTATGGTATGGGTAATAGACCAGCTTTCGGCATGGTTCAGAAAAAAATCGGCTAAAGCCTAAAAGGAGGAACAAATATGTTTTATGAAATGAGAAGAAAAGACAGGCTTCTGTCCGAAGAAGCGGCAAAGGAAATACTGGCCAAGGGCGAGTATGGTGTACTTTCCACCATCGGCGAGAACGGCTATCCCTACGGCGTACCCGTAAGCTTCGTCTACACTGACGGCTGCGTATACTTTCACTGCGCCGCCGGAAAGGGCCATAAGCTTGAAAACATAAGCTATAACAACCACGTCAGCTTTACCGTTGTGGTGGACACCGATGTTGTCCCCGACAAGTTGACGACAAAGTACGGCAGCACGATAGTTTTCGGAACGGCTCACAGGGTAGATGGCGAGGAAAAGAAAACGGCGCTCATGGCCCTGGTTGAGAAATATTCCTCGCAGTTTATGGACGTGGGACGCAAGGCTATGGCGGCCTCGATCGATAAAACCGACATTTACAAAATCACTGTCGACCATATAAGCGGAAAGGCGAATAAATAAAGCCGTTTATCACATATTTATCCGGATATTTTTCAAGATCACCGGTGTCAACGGCATATACGCTTGAGAGTGAATAATGTGACCGTCTGACATAAAGCCAAACGGTCATACTGTAGATCCCTTTTATTCCATTTCTTCCCTATTTGCCTGTCTGAAGTCAATTATCGCCTCAGCGATATTTATCTCAAAAGCACTCCTCCGTAACGCATAACCACGGTTGAATATTCAACAGCCAAAAACAATCCCATATGTGCCAGCACCAAAGGCGGCTACCACTATCGTTTCAGCGGAAATCGTAAAAACAAGCTCTGTGACCCCCATGTTTTCCGGCGTTCACTACTTCCTCTGTTTGAAATAAGCAGGGCGTACAGCACTCCCATAACAGCAAATAGCATATGCTCCGCAAAACATGTTCCTGTCAATTCAGTAATCGAAGGCATCATCATACCACTCGCCTGCAAAGGCCGTAACGGTCATTGACAATGCAAGAGCTGTAACAGTGATAAGTCTGGTTAGTTTTTTCATTGTGATTCCTCCTTTATTAGAAATAAGCCTATTGATATGTTAATTATTGCATATCAATAGGCTTGTAGCAATCAGATGACAAATTGTTAAGAGTTTTGTTAAAATTATTTCTATAAAAATGTCTTGTCAGCTATCACTATGCTTTCGGTATCCTTCGAGTCTATCATATCCGCAAAATTGATAACTGTTTTGCCCTCTCCGGTTTCTTTGTTCATATAACCCATTTTGTCCGTAGTATGTGAAACCTACAGAGATGTTCTGCCCTTTAAGTTGATAAACACCTTCCCTACGTTTGCGGTGTGCCTGTCCCTATATAGCCTATTAATTTCGCGTCAACCCACAGCTTGTCAGGCTATGTTCGATTCGCCGTACTGCCATTTCTTAGCCAGTACGTGCCGAACGGTAACAATAAAACTGTTAAATTCATATGTTCATATCATCATTTAATACTTGCTATGAAACGTAGTAATCAACAATCTCATTAAAAAACTTATGAAGCTTATCACACGCATCATAATCACAGCTATAGCCGAGTCCGTCAATTACAAAATATGGATTCGCAGGCTCAATCTCAGCTTTGTCACCGTTCACAAATTCCACAATGAATATTTCCGGAGGCCATGTGCCTTCCATTTCCTCATACACATTGTCTCCGGTTCCATATATAACTACATCGTTTATTATAGAAACAAATCTTTTTTTCTCTTCCTCATTAAGGTCAATAGTTGTCCTCTGTTCCAATACCTCTATTTTCACATTCGCTATTTCTTCCGCGCTGACCGTGCCATAAGGATAAATACTTCTTGAGTACTTTAATAATAAATGTCCAAGTAAAACCGCAGCTATCATAATCGCTGCTAATATTAAGATTTTTTTATCCTTATCCCTTATCATAAAACTCTCCTATGATACTAAAATCTTACCACTGATAGCAAGCTGAACGATTAAACGTCGACAAATAATTTCCCGATTGAGTATAATATGCATATCCATCGCTTGTAGCTGTCGCCGTATCAAAACCGTTTGTAGGATTCATTATATAGATATAACCTTTAACTGTGTCTATTCCATACACAACAACCGCATGCCTTCCCGTATGACTGCCATAATCTATTACAAATCCGGCAAGTATCGGATAATCGTTTTTGATATTTTTCGTCATTACGCTATCTGATGGGACCTTGTTTTTATATGTATAGTATAAGTCATAAGAATCATACATAAAATCCGCAACATAGTTCAACGCAAGGCCATAGTCATAGTCATTTCCCCAATAATCTTTCGCAACGCTTTTTGCGGTAAAGTTAGTTCCATTTACATAATTAGATATACATGCTACGCATGCAGCCCAGCAAATGTTCGATCCACTTGGTTGTAAAACTTTATCAACCGCACATTCGTATCTTGTATTTGGCATTCTTGAAATGGGGATTTCGCTTGTATACTGTAACAATTCAATTTGTGAATAATTGTTACTTTCTATATTATTTAGAGTCTCCCTGTTCAATTCATCTAGATTTAAAACTGATCGCTCATCAAAAACCATATCAGATTCAAATAAAAATTTAAATTTCCCATCCTCATATAAATAACAGCCATACCTGTCATAGACAAATGCTATACTACTGCTACTATCTATATAGTCCTTCACTTCATTAGCAAGCATTGTTGATATTTGGAAAAAAACTTCATTTTGAATTTTAAATTCTGTCGCAAATGCTATAAGCTCTCCATTTAATATTAAAGGGAACGTAACACGTGTGTCAACAAACTCCTCATTAATATAATCATAGATATGGATTGCATTGCCTATCTCTAAATCCTCAAAATCTATTGATTCAAGGCCAAATCTATCTTTTGATGTCTCAATCGCACTTAGTACGTCTATGATTGCATTCTCTTCCTTCACTGATGCCTGTCCCGCAAAGGCTGTTGCAATAATCCCCATCGACATAATAGTCGCCAATGTCAAAGCTACTAACTTTTTCATAAAACCGCTCCTTTCGTATTGACTATGCCTTTTCCTCCTGTATACGCGTATATACTACAACTATACTCGGTAATTTATTACCTTGTATAATTGTAGGATAATGTACCATATTGTCTTTGTCAATACGAAATTTGAAATTTTTTGAAAATCAGTGAGTCAAATGGTTAAAATTTTTCTGCTTATAGCACATTATCGCATAACAATGAGCTCAATTTCAATAAATACTCAAATAATAAGAAATTTGCCAGAATTAGCCTTTCAACGAAAATGTTCTGCCGCCTATGCTTACGCTCTCAGCCTCTTCAAGATTGATCATGTCGGCAAAATTGATTACAAGCCTCCCTTCTCCTGTGTCACTGCTCATATAGCCTGTTTTGTCCGTTGTTCGTGAAGCCTCTAATGCCGTTCCGTCCTTGAAATTTACATAAACGTCCCTAATGTTCGCCGTATTCCCGTCGTCACTTTTATAGTTTATAACCATATATGTTTGTGTCAACCCACAGCTTGTCAGGCTATAGTTCGATTCGCCGTACTGCCATTTCTTAGTCGGTACGTGCATGGCTGTGTTACCCAAATCAAGCTTAACGCTCTCACTGTTTCCGCCGATAATACAGCTGTTTGTCCATGTTCCCTCCACAGTGGGTATAAACCTGTTATTCTTCTCATATCCGAAGTCGGTGAACCGCAGTTGATATGTTCCAAGCTGTATTTTATCCTCAAAGGTGAATTTCAATCTCAGCTTTAGAATTCCGTCCTCCATTCCTTCAATCTCGCAGCTTGAGCCATAGCTCATATCCATATTTTCAGGCAGAAACACCTCTATGTTTCTAAAGCCAAGCGCTCCGCCCAGCTCGTCCATTTTGGGGCAGCTCACCTCGCAGAGTACGGACATATTATATTCATCGCTTTTTACCTCTGATACTCTTATTCCGAAGTTTATCGGCTCCTCTGTGTCATTCTCTGTCTCACCTGTTACCACTGCCGCACTTTTATCCTGCTTGTCCGCCTTACAGCCGGATAATGCCACAGCGGTCAGGAACAGAAATACCAAAAGTCTCTTTTTCATCGTTCCTCCTCACAAAATCAGAAGTAAAACTCCACTGCGCTGTACTTAGTGATATACCTAGCCATCAGTCCCGGATGGTCTTCATCCAATATGTCGGTGTACTCGTCAACCAAATATACCATTCTGTATTTGCCATCGGTGAATTCATACTCGGAGATACTGAAATCCACCTTCGCGTCTCTTGTTGAATGCGGTTCCAATATCCAAGCGTTTTGGTCTACAAACCAATATCCAAGCCTCTGAGTTATCCACTGCCCGTCTATTTCCTTCTCAAGCTGAAACTCCGCCGGATTAAAGTAATAGGTCTTGTCGCTCACATTCTCGAACTCAAGTCTGAAAATACCTCCGCTCTCCAGCTCGTCCTCGTTCGTTATTCTTATTTTAACATCGTCGGTGAACATATCCCCTGTCACCAACGATACAGAGTCAATGTGCATATTGTCAGCGTCCGCCGCCACGCCCGCCAAATATATCAAGTTTATAAACTCCGCCTTTGAGACATAATTTTTCGGTCTGAGACTTCCGTCCTCGTAGCCGTTGAATATTCCAAGGCTTACGCAGGTCATCAGGTCGTCAACGGCATAGTCCGAGATCGTGTCGGCGTCCGTAAAGGCAAGCTCCGCCTTTGCCGCTTTCAGTCTGTATGTACGCACTATCAGCGCCGCGGCGTCCTCCCTTGTTATATAATCGTCCTTCATGGCAAGGAGGTTTCCGTTCTCATCATATCCGCCTGAGAAAATGCCGCTGTAGTACATTTCGAGTATCTGATAATAGTAATGCTCACCTTGCTCCAAGTCGAAAAACGGATTTTCAGGATAATAGTCACCTATATAGAAAAATCTTCTTTTAGCGCTGTTAAGGAGGCCGGCCGCCTCGCCCCTTGTCATAAGCCCGTTATTCTCTTCCTTATCCTTATACCAATCGCTTATGATGTTCCTGTCAACGCAGTAATCATATGCCGTGTCATACCACTCGCCCGCAAAGGCCGTAACGGTCGTCGACAATGCAAGTGCTGTTGCTGTAATAAGTCCGAGTAGTTTTTTCATTGTGATTCCTCCTGTCCAATATGCGCTAAGTAAAAGTGATAATTTCATTATAAGCTATCACCCCCTGCAACTTTTCGTCGATTTATTAAGAAAATTGTTAGAATTAGGCTTATAAGGGGACATAAGCAAGATTAACGTAATTTCTCCACTGCTTTAATATAAATTTAGCCGATTGATATGTTAATTATTGCATATCAATCGGCTTGTAGCAATCAAATGTCAAATTGTTAAGGAATGACATAATCAGTCGTCAATACAAACTCCATTATCCACTTCAAATTTGATATATTTCATATCTAAAAGATTTCTAATATATTCCTTTGATTCATCACTCCAACTATATG
>CAZBNY010000013.1:0-23960 GCA_964493235.1 uncultured Lachnospiraceae bacterium | reverse complement strand
TAAATCTATTGAAATGACATTTCGCTTGTGCTATAATGAATTTGATGTGTTAGATAGACAAACATCGACCGACAGGTTTAATTATAATAGCACAAACAGGTCTATATGTCAATATATTTCAAGTCATACTTGTTATTTTTTTTGCTAAAAAATGACTGTGATCCCCTTTAAGGGTCCACAGTCATTTTTATATTACTTCACTATTCTGTTCCTAAGACTGCCTATTTTCTCGATCTCACACTCCACAACATCGCCCTCTTTAAGGAAACAGGGCGGATCCATTCCCATTCCCACACCGGACGGTGTTCCGGTAGCTATTATCGTTCCGGCCTTAAGCGTGATTCCCTGACTCAGCTCGCTTATGATGTGATCTATATCCGTTATGAGCAGATCAGTAACGCTGTTCTGTCTAAGCTCGCCGTTTACTTTAGCGGTTATTTTGAGCGCAGGCGGGTAGGCGACATCATCAGCCGTCAAAATGCATGGGCCTATCGGTGTAAAATCATCAAGGCTCTTTCCGAAATACCACTGCTTATGCGAGGTCTGTACATTTCTTGCGCTCACGTCGTTTATTACAGTATATCCGAATATGTAGTCCTTTACGTCCTCAAGGGCCACGTTTTTGGCGTCCCTTCCAATGACTATTCCCAACTCCGCCTCGTAGTCAAGGCTGTCCACCATGTCAAAATGTCCGCATATATCATCTCCGTCTGCCGGCGCCTCATTTACTCTTTTTGAAAAATATATGGCGCATGGCCTTTCGCCGCCAAAGGCCTCCTTATCAAAGCCCGCCGACTCCTTAGCGTGCTCCGAGTAGTTTATTCCCAGGCATATAACGTCCTGTTTAGGGCACGGTATAGGCGCCTTTTTAATCACCTTCTCAAAATCCACCGCGTTTTTTGCCTCTGCCGCCGTTTCGGTTATAGCCGCCATGACATTCCTGTCCGCCTTTTCTATAAGCTCATTCATAGAACTGAATCCATCTATCGGGCACACCTTTTTCTCGTCTGCCGTCAGCACTCCCACACGCTCGATCCCTTCATATATATAAGTCACAAGCTTCATATATTCTCCCCCTTATTGTCGATATTTTAAGTCATTATACCAAATCCGCTGATGCAGGACAATATTCATTTAAAATTTCCCGCAAGGCATAAGGTCGGCTCTTATAAAATATCCTCTGTCATGCTTACATACCGGACACTGTTCCGGAGCGTTCGTGCCTGTATATACGTAGCCGCAGTTTAAACATACAAATCCCGTGCTTACGTCTGACACAAAGAGCCTGTTTTCCTTGATAAGCCCGGCGTAATAGCCAAATCTGTCGCCGTGTGTCTTTTCTATCTTTGCGATATTCCTGAAGGTATTGGCGATCTGTATAAAGCCCTCCTGCTCGGCAATATCTCCGAAGCTTTTGTAAACATCGTCATGCTCCTCATACTCATTGTGTTCCGCCGCCTTAAGAAGGCTGTAGGCATCGTCATAGAGGTCAACGGGATAGCCGCCGTCAATGAAAATAGTGTTTCCGGCGCTGTTTTTCAGATAGTTATAGAATATCTCCCCGTGCTCCTTTTCCTGATTGGCGGTAAATAAAAACACCGCCTCCACAACATGGAGCTGGTTCTGCCCTGCCTTCTGAGCGGCAAAAGTATATCTGTTTCTCGCCTGCGACTCTCCCGCGAAGGCTCGCATGAGGTTTTCCTCGGTCTGCGTTCCCTTAAGCGCCCTAAGCATATTCTTTTCATCAGGTGTTGCAATAATCATTTTCATTTCTCCTTTCAACATTTTACATTAGTATTTATTCAGATCCGCAATTTTATGTATGATATTTCAAGTTTTTCACAGACGGAATACATATCTCATATAATACCATAAAGCATAGGAGGGTTAAGCCATGAATAAAAACACCCGGTTAAGTATCGTTACAAAGGATTATTTGTCTGTATTTTATTGCATTCTTGACAAAATGATACGGGAGATGACGAGCGCGGAGCTTACCGACAGCATTTCGCATAACTTTATAGTACAGATGATACCTCATCACCGTGCCGCTATCGAAATGTCACGAAATATACTAAAGTATACGACAAGCATACCCGTTCAGAATATAGCTACGGGAATAATTTCATCTCAGACCGAAAGCATCGAGGATATGCTTGCAATCAAGGCCGGATGCTCGGAGCTTAAAAACAGCGAACAGGAGCTGTGTCTGTACGGCCGCAGAGTTGACATGATAACTAAAAAAATGTTCACGGATATGGGCAGCGCCGCGATAAGCAACGAGATCAACTGCGACTTTATGCGTGAAATGACACCTCACCACCTTGGAGCCGTTGAGATGTCCGAAAACGCCCTTAAGTTCAGTATTTGTCCGGAGCTGATTCCGATACTCGAGGCAATTATCACTTCCCAGAAAAGGGGTATAGAGGAAATGCGAGCCCTTATCAGAGTTATGTGCTGTTAGACAGCAAAAAAGACAGTCCTCACGGAGATGTGGGGTATGCTCCGTTGAGGATACTGTCTTTAGTGATAAATAACTGCCGTCAGGTCAAAGGCTTGACCTGTGATAAAGAATGGCAGGTACCGTCGATATTTATAGCGCTGAATATGGTCAATTGTTATTCAAAGAGTGATCTGTAGATATTGATTATTTCTTCTTTTGTTGGATTTCTTCTAGTATTTGCAGGACTTCCGCTTGCGATAGCATCGGCTGCCATTTTATCTGTATTTGAGAAGAAATCCTCTTTATCTACACCAAATTCCGCAAGAGTCAGGATATTGAGCTTTTTGCAAAGATCACTTACTGCATCAAGGAAAGCATCTGCTCCTTCCTTTTCGCTCATTCCATCTTTATATACTCCTATTGTCTGCGCCAGCGTGCAGAACCTGTCTGGGCAGGCCTCAACAGCAAATCGCAGACATTTGTCGATGAGCATGGCATTGGAAAGTCCATGCGGAACATGATAAAGCGCGCCGATAGGTCTGCTCATACCATGAATGATCGTTACCGACGAATTATTGAAGGCCATTCCGGCTTCTGTGGCCGCCGTAGCCATATCGGCTCTGGCTTCCACGTTATCAGGATGTATGTAGCATTCATAAAGCGAATTAAATATCCTTTTCACGGCCGAAAGCGCCATCGTATCAGCCATTGGGAAGGCCCTTACCGACGTATATGCCTCTACAGCGTGGCAGAGTGCGTCAATTCCTGTATTAGCCGTAACCGATGGAGGTGCCGTCATTGTAAATACAGGATCTACGATAGCAAGATCTACCATAAGAGCAGGCCCTTTAAGCAGCATTTTTATATTTTCTTTTGTATTATTTATAATGGTATTCTGTGTAGCTTCGCTTCCTGTTCCGGCAGTTGTCGGTATAGCGCACATATTGGGCAACTGTCCGGTTATTACCTTTCCCATGAAATCGTTAATATCACAGTCATATGTAACCGCTGCCGCCACAGCTTTCATGGAGTCAATCGGACTTCCTCCACCTATAGAAATGAGGAAGTCGCAGCCGTTATCCCTGTAAAGCTTTACGCCCTTTTCTATCATATAGTCACAGGGTTCGCTGTTTATTTCAGAATAAACCGCATACTCAATCCCGGCATCATCCAGAACCTTCGTAAGCTTTCCAAGATTTCCAAGCTTAACCATCATATCGTCTGTAACAATAAAGGCTTTTTTGCCAAGGCTCTTAAGATTATCAGCGCTGAGCTCCAATGCCCCTTCACCTGTCACTATCGTCTTAGGCGTCAAAAATAAATTTGCCATTTGTATTACCTCCTAGTGAATAAATTTCGACGAAGACTCGCTTCTCTTTTATCGAAGGAGCCACTACTATATATTTTAAGGTCTGCGCCGCTCCTACGCAAGAGGTACGGCACAGATATAAAATAAAATATGGGGTTTTATTTGCCGAATCCCGGCGCGGGATATTTAGGCTCTCTTCCGTTTAATACATCCCATACTCCCTCGGCCGCGAGCATTGCCATAGCGATCTTCGTTTCCACGGTAAGTCCCGCGTTATGGGGAGATACGATAAGATTTTCTCTTATAGACCAAAGCTCGTCCGTTATGATGCATGGCTCGTCCTTTGATACATCAAGGGCAGCGCCCGCGATAGTATGGTTTTTAAGAGCGTCAACAAGATCATTTTCATCCTGAAGGCTTCCTCTCGCGTTGTTGATAACATAAGCGGTAGGTTTCATAGTCTCAAAGAATTTCTTGTTCATTATATTTTCAAATTCCTTCGTAGCGGGCATATGTAATGAGACATAATCTCCCATGCCTACAGCCTCATAGAAATCCGTAACCATTGTTACGTATTCGGGAGCGTTTTCCTGACTTACATAGGGATCATACGCGACGATCTTCATGCCGAGTCCGTCATGGGCCTTCTGGGCTACCATACGTCCGATACGACCAAGACCAAGTATGGTTAAAGTTTTGCCGAAAACATCATTTCCCGGTATCGTATTTCTGGCTTCATAATTTCCGTTTCTTGTATTCTCATCCTGAATTACCGCTTTTCTGGCAAGCATAAGTATAAACATGATCGTATGCTCGGCTACAGAGTTGCTGTTGGCTCCCGGAGCGATAGATACCATTATATTATGTTCCTTGCAGTACTCAAGATCAATATTGTCAAGACCTACGCCAAAGCGTCCGATGGCCTTAAGCTTTGTAGCCGCTGAAAGTACGTCGGCGCTGTATGTAGCTGTTCTGGCAACAATCGCGTCCGCGTCCGCTATAATACTTTTAAGATATTCAGGATCCGTATTTCCTGTTCCTACTACTACCTCACAGCCATTTTCTAAAAGGAAATTTACTCCCTCGTCAACGACCGGCTGTGGAATTACTACTTTAAATGCCATATAAGGTTCTCCTTTCAAAATTTCAGTTTCCCTTTATTACGGAAACGCCTTCGCTCGCGTAATTTTTTAGCATTGTGGTATCGTTTGACCAGCAGTTTACCTTCATGCCCTTTTCAACCCATTTTTTCATTCCTGATGCAGGTCCCGCCGTGAAGATTCCACAGTACTTGCCATGAGCGTCAGCGGAAGCCATTACCTTATCGATTGCCTCAAGGAGTATGGGGTTATCAAGCTGTCCGAAAATTCCCATTCCCTGTGAAAGGTCATTGGGGCCGATGAAGGCAGCGTCTATACCATCAATATCGAGTATAGCGTCTACATTATCTACGCCCTTCTGCGATTCTATCTGGCAGATTATAAGGCTCTGTTCATTCCATTCCTTCATGTAGCCGACACCTGAGGGAAGCTTCTCAAATCCTGTATGCGGTCTGTAGAGAGACACTCCCCTGTTGCCCATAGGAGCGTATTTTGAATACTCGATTATTTTCTTCACAACCTCGGGATCATCGCAGTTTGGAACAAGAAGTCCGTCAGCGCCAAGCTCAATATATTTAAGGATAACCTCTCTTTTAACCTCCGGTATCCTCACAAGACCGCCAATGCCAAGAGCCCTTGCGAAGCTGAGCATAGCGCCGCATTTTTCGTAGTCCATAGCGCCATGCTCATTGTCGATAATAAAATAATCAAAACCAGATACCGCCAGTATCTTTACCATGTCAACATGAGCGAAAGAGTTTACCATTGTTCCGATGATGGGTTCACCGTTTTTGAGTTTTTCTTTTAAATTAGTCATTTTTTATTCCTCCGTTATATTATTTTTAATTTTAAATTCATGCTTACACAGCTGTCGCGTTAAATACTTCATACCTAAATGTTAATCTATCTATTGCTTTTAGTCCAATATCCTTTATAATATAATTAATATAACTAAATTGTTATGATGAATTTAATCATCGCATAAGACCGATCATGCGTATACGTATCAGTCTATGGCGTTCACAATGTTTCATATATATTACTGTGTGCTGTTATATAAACAAACAGCTGAATTTTTGAGTTGTTATAACAAATTACTTATGTTCAAGGAGGCGCAATATGAAAGATAATGAGTTCGACTATTTTCTTGCTATAGTAAAAGAAGGCAACCTTTCAAGAGCGGCCGAAAAACTGTTCATCTCTCAGCCTTATCTCACTCAGTACATAAATAAGCTGGAAGACAGCCTTGAAATAAAGCTTTTCAATCGAAAGAAAAATCCTATAACCCTGACTCCTGCGGGAGAGCTGTATCTCAAATACGCGGAGGAAAGTATAGAAAGACATAAAATACTTCTAAAGGACTTCGATGAACTAAAAAGCGAGGAGAGTGGAAGCATAAACTTTGCCATACATTATCAGCTTGGCTCACGAATACTTCCGGATGTGCTGCCTGTTTTTTACAGCAAATATCCGAAAATAAGTGTCAGCTTTTATGAGGAAAGAGCTACCAACGAGCTTATCTCATATATAAACGGAAACAAAATAGACTTCGCTATAATATATATGCCTTCGATAAGCTATTTTAAATATTACGAGCTTCTCATGGAGCAGGATATAGTTATGATTTGCAGCAAGGATAACAAATTCTGCATATCACACCCCGTCAACACATATTCTCCCTATGAGGTGGAACTCAGCGATATAAAGAATGAAAAGGTCATAATGCTTAATCCATCTCAGGCTATCTATAAAGTTATATCAAATATGTATCAGGAATACGGCATAAAACCCAACTGTATCGCAAATTCCGGAAATATAAATACAATAATCGGCCTTGTTTCAAAAAACCTCGGGATCTCTTTTATTCCTCAGATATATTTAAAACATTCTCTTATGGCCGAGAATATAGCCACCTTCAAAATAAAAGACTATCCGCTCAAGTGGCCGTTATTTATAGTATACAATAACTCGAATATAATTACTAAACCAATGAAACTATTTGTAGATACGTTTAAGGAATGTTTTGGGATAGCTAAATAAAACGAGCCGGCATTTATGCCGGCTCACTACTATCATTTTTCAGTATGTTTAACTGCAGCGGCTATTACCTCAACCGCCCCTTCGACTCCAAGCTTGTCGGTGTCAATACAAATATCATAGCTTGACGCCGCTCCCCATATTTTATCGGAATGCTGGTTATAGTATGCTGCCCTTTCTTTATCGGCCTTCATTATTTTCTGAAGGCTTTCCTTCTCTCCCAGCTTCTCTCTTTCAGACACATGTTCCGCCCTTCTTTTGGCCGAGGCGGTGATAAATACTGTAAATACGTTGTGCTTTTCCTTGAGTATCTGGTCAGCGCGCCTGCCCACTATTACGCAGGGGCCATTTTCCGCCACTTTTTCAATTATCTCGCTTTGAGCCTTATTGGCCAGTCCCTCAATAGAGCGCTGTCCCGACAAAAAGCTTGTATATTGATAAAGCATACTTGACTCTATTGGCTTTTCGTCTACGCTTTCAAGGAATTTTCTGCTGAGACCGCTCGACTTAGCTGCTTCCTCCAATATCTCGGCATCGTAATACGGGATCCCGAACTGTTCGGCGAGCCTTTTTCCGACCGTCCTTCCGCCCGCTCCATATGAGCGTCCAATCGTAATTACGGCGTTGACTTCAGGTGTTGATAAAACAGTTTTTCCCGTATCCGCGGCGGCTATAGGCTCCGCTTTTTCAGAAACGATATTTCTCAGCTCTTTTCCTGTATTGATGATCACCGCTGCGGAGGCTATAAATGTAATAACATCGGCCACCGGCATAAAGTATAATACTCCGTCAAGTCCCCAGAATACAGGGAGCAATATGGGGAGTCCGACTCCGAACACTATCTCCCTTATCATGGACAGCACCGTTGACTGTTTTACCTTTCCAATCGACTGCAAAAAGATAAAAGTGCCCTTGTTCACACACGAAAGCGTAAGCATACAAAGGAATATCCTGATACACTTTACAGCAAACTCCGTGTAGTAAATACTTTCGTTGGCGGCTCCAAAAATATTGATAAATTGATTCGGGAAAAACTCAAAAACCACTGTTGCCAAAAGTCCTACAACGGCCTCCGCGACGATCAGGCGTTTCATCAGTCCAAGTACTCTGTCGTTCCTTCTGGCGCCTATATTATAACCTACAACAGGGATACATCCCGCCGCCAGTCCGACCGAAACAGATATAATGATTTGGAAGAACTTCATTACGATACCCACAACGGCGGTCGGTATCTGCGAATATTCCGGCTGTCCGAAGATCTTATCCATAGCTCCGTATTTAGTTACCATGTTGAGTACGGCCGCCATAGAAAGCACGATCGATATTTGAGAAAGGAAACTGGTTATTCCAAGCGGTATGATCTTCTTCATCAGGTCGGGACGTACCTTGAAACTTTCCCTGCTTATTTTGACAGCCTTCATTTTCGTCATATAGACCGCTGACATTATCGCTGATACGATTTGTCCAAAGATCGTCGCAACAGCGGCTCCCATCATGCCCCATCTCAATACAAAGATACATATCGGGTCAAAAATTATATTAAGTATAGCGCCCACAAGCAGAGTTGTCATAGCAAAGGCGGGACTTCCGTCGGAACGAATGACCGGATTCATCGCCTGACCGAACATATAAAACGGTATGCCAAGCGTTATCCAGAAGAAATATTCCTTTGAAAGCCTGAAGGTCTCATCGTTTACCCTTGCGCCGAACATTGTAAGTATCTGTTCCTGGAATATAAGAAAGATAACCATCAGGACGACGCCGGCGCCTATAACGCTTATTATGGAGTTGCCTATGCCCTTATGGGCATTGTCATTTTCCCTCGCGCCAAGACTTATGCTGACAAATGTGCAGCAGCCGTCACCTATCATCATCGCTATGGAAAGGGCCACTACAGTAAGTGGAAACACCACCGTGTTCGCGGCGTTTCCAAAGGATCCAAGATAGCTTGCGTTCGCTATGAATATCTGGTCTACAATATTATAGAGAGCGGCTACCAGCAATGATATGATACAAGGGATCGTATACTTGCGCATCAGCTTTCCCAGCCCCTCTTTCTCAAGAAAATCGTTTGTTTGTGTTTCAGTCATAACTAACCTCCTGTTTTTTAGACACAAAAAAAGCACATACGCCGTATGTGCCTCTATCACGATACACCCGGCGTCATCACAGTCTGTTTCGTAATCAGCATTTGTGAATGAATTGCCTGTATCGTGTCAGTCATATTGATTTTGTTTATATATTTTAACATACGGAGATTAAAATTCCAATGTTAAAAACTTAAAAATTGCAGCCCGGAAAATCGCCTCCGTGCCGGTATTTTTTATTGTATCGTTTCCAGCTGTCTCCGGACAATTTTTCCAAAAAGCAACGCCTTCGGAAATAAATCCGAAGGCGTTTAATAAGCGTTCAGCTAAATCAGTCCTGCGTATAGGGCATAAGCGCAACGTGTCTTGCTCTCTTGATAGCTGTCGTTAAAGCTCTCTGATGCTTTGCACAGTTGCCTGTGATCCTTCTGGGAAGAATCTTGCCTCTCTCAGAAACATATCTCCTTAATTTGCTGATATCTTTGTAATCGATAACTGTTACTTTATCCGCACATGAAGCGCAAACGCGTTTTTTTCTGCGGCCACGTTTTTTCTGGATCATTTTGCTAACCTCCTTTCTTTTAAAATTTAAAAGGGTAAATCATCGTCTTCTATACTTTCATCGATCGGGTAGAAGCCATCGCCCATGCTGTCGCCCTTCTTGGGGGCCGGAGCGGGTGCGGGAGAAGCGCTGCTGTTTGACTGTGAGGCTGATTTGCTTTCAGCAAAATACTGTTCCTCAACAACGACCTCTGTCGTTGTGCGCTTCTTACCTTCGTTGTCTTCCCAGTTACGAACCTGAAGTCTTCCGACTACGCTTACCATCTGACCTTTTCTGAAATATCTCTCAGCGAATTCGCCCTGCTTGCCAAAAGCCACACAGGGAATAAAATCCGCGTCAGGCTCACCCTGACGTTTGAAACGCTTGTTAATAGCCAGCGTATATCTGGCTACAGCCAAAGGCTCAGCGCTCTGAGAATATCTTACCTCGGGATCCCTAGTGAGACGTCCCATCAGTATAACCTTGTTCATAAATACACCGTCCTCTCATAAACGACATGGATCGATCAAGCGTCCTTGCGGATAATAAGATAACGTAATACGTTCTCCATGATACGAACACGGCTTTCAATTTCAACGGGAGCTGTGGGAGCAGCGTCAAATGTAATGAAGCTGTAAAATCCCTCGTTTACTTTTTTGATTTCATAAGCGAGTCTTCTCTTGCCCCAATCGTCAACTTTCTCGATTGTTCCTCCGAATCTTGTAATGAGGTCCTGAACCTTGTTAAAAGCCTCTGTTTTCGCTTCCTCATCAAGATTGGGATCTAATACTAATGCTAACTCGTATTTGTTCATTCCTGATACACCTCCTTCTGGACATAAGGCCCTGCTTTCACAGAGCAAGGATTATTTTTTACCTACGAGTCTATATTGTAACATAAAGCAAACCGTAAAGCAAGGATTATTTTCTTGTTTTTACTTCTTTCTTTTATATGTGCAGAATTTATAGCCTATACCCTTTTCCTCCATAGGCTCGCTCTCATCGGCCAGGTACCAGTCCTCGGCAGCGTCAAGGTTTTCTATGTGCGTGTCGGCCTCATGTTCCCTGTCAAACTTAGTTATATATGCGGTGTCGCAGTACGGCAAAAGCTCCTCATAGACCGTTCCGCCGCCTATGACGTATAGTCTCTCGCTGTCATATTTTCTGACATATTCCAGCAGCTCGTCCACGGAATGCACGACAGCCGCTCCCTGTCCGTCAAATTCCCTGTCCCTTGTAAGTATAATATTGTCCCTGTCCTTAAGCGGTCTGCCCCCCGGGAATGTGGAAAGCGTCTTTCTTCCCAGAATAACGACGTTTCCTACCGTCTTGCTTTTAAAAAATCTCATATCAGCCGAAACGTGCGCCAAAAGCTCGCCCTTGTTGCCAATGGCCCAGTTTTTGTCGGCGGAAGCTATCATATTCATAGTTTTTACTCCTTCGTGATATAGTCGGCCGGCCTTTCGTCCGTTTTGCCAAAGCTGTAAAGTATGGCCTTTACTATCCTCTCCGACGCGTTTCCGTCGCCGAAAGGATTTTTGGCCACAGCCATTTTGTTATACTCGTCCTTATCGTCCAAAAGCTCCTTAGCCATGCCGTATACCGTATTTTCGTCCGTTCCGGCTAATTTAAGTGTTCCGGCCTTTATGCCCTCGGGTCTTTCCGTCACGTTCCTAAGCACAAGCACCGGCTTGCCCATCGAGGGGACCTCCTCCTGAAGCCCTCCCGAATCCGTCATCACCATATATGAACGGTTCATCAGGTTGTGCATATCTCTCAGGTCAAGCGGGTCGAGCAGGTGTATTCTGTCATGTCCTCCCAGAATAGCGTGAACAGGATTTGATACCGCCGGATTTTTGTGTACGGCGTATACAAGCTCCACATCGCTGTAGTCATCGGCTATTCTTCTGAGCGCCCTGCATATGTTTTCCAGCGGCCGGCCGAGATTTTCCCTGCGGTGGGCCGTTATTGTTATGACTCTTTTGTTTTTGTAATCTATTTTATTAAGCTCGTCCACCGTAAACTCATAGCTGTCGTCTATGGTTGTTTTCAGCGCATCAATGGCCGTATTTCCAGTGGTGAATATTCCGCTGTTGTCAATATTTTCCCTGAGCAGGTTCTCTTTTGCCAGAGCTGTAGGCGAAAAATGCAGATCGGCCATCGCTCCTGTCAGCCTTCTGTTCATTTCCTCCGGGAAAGGCTGATATTTATCGTAGGTGCGCAGTCCGGCTTCGACATGCCCGACCTTTGTCTGGTTATAATAGGCCGCCAGGGAGGCCGCGAAGGTTGTCGAGGTATCGCCGTGGACAAGCACTATGTCCGGCTTTACCTCTCTGATCACGTTTCCTATCCCTGTCAGCGCCCTGACGGTAATATCCTCCAGGGTCTGTCCCGCCTTCATTATATTCAGATCATAGTCCGGCACTATTTTAAAATCGCACAGAACCTGGTCCAGCATTTCCCTGTGCTGCGCGGTCACACATACTATACTTTCCGTCAGTTCTTCCTTCTCAAGCGCTTTCACAAGCGGAGCCATCTTAATAGCCTCCGGCCTTGTTCCAAATACGCTCATTACCTTTATTTTATCCATAGGCTGTCTCTCCGTTTTTCAAAATTACCTATATGGTAACATATAAAAAGGGGAAAGCCAAGTAAAGGTCTGTGTCATAAGAAAACATAAAAAGTGCTTTAATCAGGCATTCGTTGTTTTTTATAATGTTTTCTGTCTCCACAGGCGTCTGACTTAAGAAATACGATACGTTGATTTGTTTTCTTAAGTCAAGCCTTCTTACACAGTGATATGGCTTTTCCCTATATTTTTAAAGCTTCGCGATCGTTTCCATTATGTAGTCCGTAACCTCGGCTCCTGTAGCGCCTGTGTCACGTCCGGTCGTGTATATCCTTCTCTCAGTCTGTGTGCATATGTCGAGAGCCTTCTCAAGCTTGTCAGCCTTCTCGGCGAATCCGATATGCCTGAGCAGAAGGGATGCGGCCTTCATCATTGAGCAGGGGTCCGCGTATTTGTCCCTGCCCTCTTTTACCATTCTGGGCGCCGAGCCGTGAATGGCCTCGAACATGGCGTATCTCTTGCCGATGTTGGAGCTTCCGGCCGTGCCTACGCCGCCCTGGAACTCCGCGGCCTCGTCGGTAATAATATCTCCGTAGAGATTAGGAAGCACGACCACCTGGAAATCTCTGCGTCTCTTTTCATCAACAAGCTTGGCCGTCATTATGTCTATATACCAGTCGTCGGCTGTTATGTCGGGATATTCTTTAGCTATGGCATAGAATATATCAAGGAACTTGCCGTCGGTGGCCTTTATGATATTTGCCTTTGTTACGGCTGTTACTCTTGTTTTTCCGTTCTTGGCCGCGTAATCAAATGCGGCCCTTATAACTCTTTCCGTGCCCTGTGTCGTCGTTACAGTAAAGTCAACCGAAAGATCCTCGTCAACAACAGCTCCCTTGCTGCCTACGGCATAGGCGCCCTCGGTATTCTCTCTGTAGAATACCCAGTCAATGCCCTGCTCGGGAACCCTTACCGGCCTTACGTTGGCAAAGAGGTCAAGCTCCTTCCTCATGGCTACATTAGCGCTCTCGATATTGGGCCAGGGATCGCCCTTTCTGGGTGTCGTTGTGGGGCCTTTAAGAATAACATGACATTTTTTAAGCTCCGCCATAACGTCGTCGGGTATAGGCTGCATACACTCAACACGATGCTCTATAGTAAGTCCGGGAATATCTCTTATCTCTACCTTTCCCGCCGCTATTTCGTCCTTTAAGAGGAACTCGATAACTCTCTGGGCCTGTTCGGTGATGGCAGGGCCGATTCCGTCGCCGCCGGTAACGCCGATGATTATTTTGTCAAGCTTGGAATAATCCACGAAGTCAGCCTCGTTTTTCATTCTCTCCACTCTTGCCAGCTGTTCTTCAAGAAGAATGCCGAATTTTTCCTTTGCCGCTTCAATTTTTTCTCTGTTTGTCATGCTCTTTATCTCCTTAAGTATTTTTCCTGGTTCAACTCAACAGCCGCTTTTCTGACAACTGCCTCCAGCTCGCCGTCCGTTATCACCGTTACGCGGCCTTCGTTATATTGCTCATCGACCCAGTTTTTAACGATCTCAACAAGCTGATCCTTTTTATCAACTATATCCTCACCCTTAAAATTATAAAACGAATTTATCCAATGAGCAATACCCGATGTGCCCGAAGTATTGGAGATCGCTATTTTAACGGGTCTGTCCAGAAATTTGTCAGTATCAAATATGTTATATATCTCCTCGTTTTTGAGAAGTCCGTCGGCGTGTATGCCGGCCCTTGTAACATTGAAGTTTTTGCCGATAAACGGGGTCATAGGCGGTATCGCATAGCCGATCTCGTCCTCATAGTATCTGGCTATCTCGGTGATGACCTTGGTATCGGCTCCGTTAAGCGTTCCCTTGAGCTGGGCGTACTCGAATATCATAGCCTCAAGCGGCGTATTTCCTGTCCTCTCGCCTATTCCAAGCAACGAGCAGTTGACTCCGCAGGCGCCGTAAAGCCAGGCGTATGAGGCGTTATTTACGGCTCTGTAGAAATCATTATGTCCATGCCACTCTATAAGCTCATGAGGAACACCGGCGTGGTTATGCAGACCGTAAATTATTCCCGGTACGCTTCTTGGAAGAACGGCTCCCGGATAGGTCACGCCGTAGCCCATTGTGTCACAGGCACGAATCTTTACGGGCACGCCCGTGTCCTCCATAAGCGCCATAAGCGCCGAGGCAAAGGGCACCACAAAGCCGTAGAAGTCGGCCCTCGTTATGTCCTCGAAGTGACACCTGGGCTTAACTCCCGTGTCTATACACTCTCTCACGACCGCCAGATAGTGGTCAACAGCCTGACGTCTTGTCATGTGCATTTTCTTAAAAATATGGTAATCTGAACAGCTTACAAGTATTCCCGTTTCCTTAAGGCCGATCTGCCTTACAAGCTCGAAGTCCTTTTTGGACGCCCTTATCCAGCTTGTAATTTCGGGGAACTCATACCCCTTCTCAAGGCATTTGTAAACAGCCTCCTGATCCTTTTTTGTATAAAGGAAAAACTCGCTCATTCTGATAACGCCGTTGGGGCCTGAAAGCCTGTGGATCATATCAAAAAGAGTAGTCATCTGCTCAACGGTGTAAGGCTCCCTGGACTGCTGCCCGTCTCTGAACGTCGTGTCGGTTATCCAAATATCGTCCGGCACGTCCATAGGTACAAGTCGTCTGTTGAAAGCCACCTTCGGAATGTCATCATAGCTGAAATAATCTCTGTATAAATTGGGGTCCTTTACCTCCTCAAGAGGATATTCCTGCGCTATACTTTCAAGAAGGTTAGTTTTTTTGTTAAATTCAAGCATTATGTTCCTCCCTGCCGCGCAATACTAATGTATCATGCAAAAATTGTTTTTATGGTCTAAATCGGTAAAGTAAAAATTAATGACATTGTATACTACACCTATCCTAAAGTCAACCTCAACACATAAAACCCGGCAAATATTGTGTTCCAGCACAATCAAAATTTTTTAATATTCCAAAATCAAGCATAATTAATCAGTCCCCGGAATATCATTTTAATGAACAATCGTGGAGAATCAATATGTCGAGAAGAATAAACAGGCCCCTTCCATACCCATATCGTGATATATTCAAAGACACGGAGGAACAAAATTGTGCTGACATTGAATCCGGGCAGGAGGTCCATGATATATCGGCGTCGTCTGAGGAGAGCGCGTTCTGCCGCGCGGATATTTCTGCTGCTGTTATTTTTATCCTGCTTGTCACAGCTTTCAGAAAAGACGTCTGACCCATATTAAAATTTTATCTGACCTAAAAAGCGGATTGCATTATTATACAATCCGCCTTTTAGTGCGCTTATTGGATTTCTTTCAGCGTAGATGCTATCCTTCTGGCCTCCATCATCTTAAGAATGACATCGAGCTTTCTTCCGTTTTCACGGGAAAGCTGTCCTCTCACCGCTCTGAGCATCGACTCTCTCTGCTTGTCATCACTGTCCTCTCTTATGCTCTGGCACTGAAGGCTCATGGCGCCTGAGTCGAATTCACGGCTCATTTCCATAAGCTTTACCGCCAGAAAAAGATTCTTTTGATACTCCCTGTCCAAAAAGGGTATAGCGGCCTTTATAACCCTCATTCCCTCGCTCTGCGGCTCATACCCGGCAGGCGCTATGTATTCCTCCTGTTCCTCTATGTCCCCTCCCTGAACCTCATTGTTTCCAAGTATGCCAAGGCTTTTTGCCGCCGTAATGGCATTCATCAGCTTATCCGTATCCACATTTCCGCCGTCCATTGACATCAGTTTTGAAATGGATTTTATTCTGTCTATGTTTTTTATCATATTGTCGGTATTGTTGTCGCTCATTATTTATCACTCCCACGGCGTTTATATATCTTTATGTTATTCGGCTCCTTTTCATTCCTTGATTAATCAGAAAAGGCGTGATGTAGAATCACGCCAAATCCCATTTTTTCAAATTAATTGGCCAGGGGGATCTAAACACACCGTCGTTTCGCGGCGATCCCCTCTGGTTTACATAATTATTATTTTGCTTCGCACATATTGAAGCTTGAGCCGTTGCATCCGTATAAGAGGAAAATGAGAATAATGATCCAGAGCGAATCGCTGCAACCGCATACTCCATTATTTCCCGATCCGTTTCCACAGCCGCATAACAGGAGAAGAATTATGATCCACCATGACTCATTCCCTCCAAAACAACCGCAGTTACCCATTGCACAACACTCCTTAATGATTTTACATATCTAATCTTATGCGGCCAAAGCTGTAAATAATACCACAATTTATATTTTTTTAGTGTACAAGCTGTTTTTTTGTCGCCAAAGAGCCTCCCGCCTCATAATCTATATTAAATTCCGACGGGAGGAAATTTGATTTATGGACAAAGCGAGATTAGCGGTCAATGCCGATTACGCCGAGGAGCTTGGCCTGAGCGGAAAAGGCGTCGGCATAGCCGTGCTTGATACGGGACTTTCTCCGTCGGAGGATTTCCTGCTGCCCGAAAGCCGTATTGCCGCGTTCCGCGACTTTGTAAATGAAATTCCTCGCTGTTACGATAACAATGGCCACGGGACCCACGTCTGCGGGATAGCCTGCGGAAACGGGTATTTGTCCGATGGAAAATACAGAGGAATAGCGCCCGGCGCCGATCTTATCGTGCTTAAGATACTTGACAAAATGGGCCGAGGTTCCACCATGACCGCCCTTAAGGCGATAAAGTGGCTTACCGAAAACAAAGAGAGATACAATATACGAGTGGCGAATATGTCCGTAGGCACAAGCGACAGGAGCATAAATTCCGCCCTGATAAGAGCCATGTATAACGCCTGGGACAGCGGCATATGTATTATCGCCGCCGACGGCAATATGGGAAGCGGCAACAGCTCCATAGCGGCCGCCGGCAGGAGCAGGAAAATAATAACCGTCGGCAGTGTCGAAAATCCCTTCTGCTCCTGTGACATAACGGCTCCGGGCGTTGACATCGCCTCCTGTATGTCGCCCAACTATTCCTTCGGGTTCCACGGAAGGAGCCGCAAAAAAACCATAGGAAGGAACTATGTTATGATGAGCGGTACATCAATGGCTACGCCCATGATCTCCGGTGCGGCGGCTCTGCTCATAGAAAAGGAGCCGTATATAACCCCCGCGGAAATAAAACGCAGGCTGATGGGCTCGTGCGGGTTCAATAAGCTTCTTGACATCAAAAGCCTTCTGGCTTAAAAAAAGGTTGGGCGGCAATCAATCCATCCAACCTTTTTCATATTATGAATTTATAACTGTGCTCCAGATATCCTGCGGTATAAGCCCCAGCCTCCATATCGAGACTCCGCCGATCCCATACATATTGGCAAGCTTTATCTTGTCCGCTATGCTCTGGGCGTTTTCATACCATACTATTTCCTGCCCGCCGTCAGTATTGTATATAAGATAAGGATTTTTGTATTTTTCGGAATATTTTACCTCAGCTCCGTCGGCAATCATCTCGGCAATCTCGTCATAGGTATATGTATTTCCCCTGCTGTTTGTGATCTCTCCGTCTGATACCGTCCAGCCGATATTGGACATACTTATGCCGAGCACTATTTTGCTCCTGTCCGAGACCTGCGCCGTTATTGTCTTAAGTGTGTAGCATACCTCATCAAATGGCGTTACGGGCGTTGTTGTAAATCCGCTTTCCATTACGTCCTGAGGGATAGTTTTCGCGTTGTAATCATATGCCATAAGTATTATTTTATCGGCCGTTTCCCCTATAGCCTTGAAGTCATAGCCGTCGAAGTACGCTCCGCTTTTCATATTTGGCTGTACAGTCACATAGAGCCTCTTACCGATTTTATCAAGCTCACCCTTAAGCTCTCTCAGAAACGCCGAATAGTTGTCTCTCATTGCCGTTCCCCTGAGATTTTCAAAATCTATCGTGACCCCGCCGTAGGGATTGTAGCCAAGCTGTCTGTAGTCAACCGTAAGCTCGTCTATAATAGCGTTGACGGCTGCCGCCCTGTTCTCCGCGCTCGACAGTATTATCTCGGCAGTATCCGACTCCGATGCGGACATGAATACGCTCAGGTTCGCGTCCGTATTATTATCATTAAGATAGTCAACTATATCGGTATATCCGCTGGGGACATTCCATTCGTTGCCGTTTTGTGTAGTCGTATTTACAAATACGCCGTCCTCGTCGGAATACTCCATTTTGCCCCAGCCGAACGAAACAACGTCCATTTTAGCCGCCATTTCCTTCTGGCTGTAGGAGGAGAAAGCGTAAAATCCGTGTAAGAAATCCGTATATGAATTATATCTGTTCCAGCATCTTACCATCATCGCGGCAGCTTCTTCTCTGAGCGCCGTTCCGCTCGGGTCAAAGGAGGTGTCCGTTCTTCCGCTGATTATGCCGAAATCATAGGCAAGGCTTATATATCCCCTGTTGGTATACACGTCGCTGAACTGGATAGCCGTGTTCGAGAATTCCTCCGCCAGCTCGTCATAGCCGAGGGCCCGTACAAGCATCACGGCTATTTCCTCCCTTGTTATATCGTCGTTGGGCCTGAACTCCACAGAGCTGTCTATTACCCCGTTCGCCGCCGCTGTCGCCACGGCGCTGTAATACCAGTCCGATCCGGAAACATCTAAAAAATCACCGTGCTCCACGCTGTTCCAGCCGAACATTCTTACAAGCATTGAGACGAACTCCGACCTTTTCACATTTTTGCCAAGGCCGAAGGTTCCATCGCCCATTCCGCTCATAAAGCCGACCTCTCCGGCGGTTTTTATCTCGTTGTATGCCCAATGGCTTTCCGGCACATCACTGTATGGCGAGGCATAGGCCGTTACGCATACAGCCGAGGCGGCTATCGCCGCTAAGGCCAGTACAATTTTCTTTTTGATCATAGCTTTCACTCCTCTAAAACATATTTATTCCCATCAAACTCGAGAGCAAGACCTTCGTCGCCGCTCACAAGCTCAACGCTTCCGTCATCATTTAATACGCAGACGTTTTTTTGCAGCTCCTCATAGCTCAATCCGTCGGCGTACTCCTTTTCTATCCTTAAGGTCTGTCCGTCTCTCGTAAATTCCCAGCCATCTGCTGAATATTCTCCAAAAGCATCGGCGTCCTCTATCTCTCCGTCCCCGACCTGCCAAACCCCTATAGCCGCCGGAGATGGATAATACGCCCCGTATGACGAGATAACGACGGCAAAGCCTTCAGGCGTTTTAATATCCAGCGGATAATATAAGTCTCCGTCGTACAGCGTTTCAAAGGCGAAGCCGTCCTTGTCCCTATACTGCATAAAAACATATTTGTTCTTGACCACGACTTCATATACAGAGCTGTTGTAGAGGTCAGCTACCAGATAAACCAGCCTTATCTCGCCCTCCTCGGTTTTTGACTCTAAAATCATAATACCGTTGATCCCGCTCAGCTCCTTAAGCTCGTCCTCAGAAAGATCCATGCTGTCAGCGTCAGACAAAGCCGCCTTAAATCCCGCTATAAAATCCGACTCTCTGAAATTGTCCTCAACATTTCTGTCCTTGGGCATATTAGTCTTGAAGTCGGTCCAAAGTCCGCTTAAGCCAGTCTCCGCTTCCATCTCACGTTCCGTTTCGGCAGACCTGCCGCAGGCCGTACACAGGCAGAGACAGAGCGTGAATACCATTATCCTAACCCTCATATTCTATTATACCTCTGTCACTCAGTATCTCAACAGCCATATCGGCGGCCTTACCTCCGTTGGCTCCGTCCTCTCCACCTATGTTAAGGGCAAAGAAATATACATTGTCCTCTGCTTCAGCAAAGCCTATGAACCAACCGTTTATCTCATGCCCGTTCACCATACCTGTCCCTGTCTTTCCGTAGAAGCCGTCGGACAGTCTCATGGCCTTCTTGACGGCATCAATATTTTCCTGATCAAAACCATACTCATTCATATACAGGCCCTTTAACACCTTGGTCTGCTCAACGGTAGATATTTTAAGGCTGGACTCCAGCCAGCATTCCGCTCCTCCGCTGAAATTTAGATTGCCGTAGCCGACCTTGGTCATCATTTCCCTCAGTCCGTCGGTATCCTCTCTGTCAAGTTCCTCAAAATACCAGTTGACCGAATTTTTCATGGCTGTATCTAAGGTCTGATCGGCATTCCACTCGGCGAACGGCCAAAGCTCGCCGTCCCACTGAATATAGCTGTCATCTGGACTTATCCTCCCGCCCTCAAGGGCCGACAAGGCGCTTATTATTTTATAGGTCGAATCGGGCGATACCCTTTTCAGACTGTTTTCCTCATTGTATACGGTATAGCTGTCATTATTCATGTCATAGATAACGAAGCTTCCCTCAAAACCGCCAAAATCAACGGTCTCGGCCTCATAGCTCATGCCACTGATGTCAGTCGCATCACGCCTTAGTCCCGCCGTGACCGATACCATCGGCAGGCATGATATGGCGGTGATGAACGCCACTATAAATATGACCATATTTCTCACACTAGATGCTGTAGTTGCCCTAGTGAATTCAGCGGCGGCCCTTACACGTCTTTTTATCTGCCTTTTTGCGCCGCCCATATCCGCCGCCACAGCGGATATTCGCCTTCTTCCGGCGAATTTCAGTATCGTCATTCCGTAGGCAAGGCTATCGCCCGTTATTTCCATAACGGCTTCGTCGCAGGCGGCCTCCATGTCGTCCTTTGTCACGCCAAGGACCAGCCAGACAATGGGATCGAACCAGTAAATTATCTCAATAAGACATATGAGCAAGTTTACCGCTATATCGCCCCTTTTATAATGCACAAGCTCATGCAGAAGCACGTGCCGCATTTCACTTTCCTCCAGCCTTATGTCAGGAAGGATCATTGTTGGCCTGGCAAGTCCAAAAATCATCGGCGACCTCACATCGGCCCGCTTTATGCTGATTTTCGCGCTTATGCCCATTTCCCTCATACAGCATTCAATGACTCCGTCGCTTACCTTCTCGGCCTTTGACGAAAGTATATAGAGCCTTATAATCCCTATGAACATAAACACCACAGTCATTGCGGCTCCGGCCGCCCATATAAATATAAAGGCTCTCTCGGGTACAGCTACCCTATTCATGGCATAATTGCCAAACGCCTGACCTACGGCGACGTCCACGGCTGCATTTGACATGTTATGTACCGTTTTTACGGCTATGGCCGTATCAGATGCCGGCAGTCCGTTCCATGGAATAAAGGGCATTATAAGTATCACAAGAAAGATATAGTCCAGCCTGTACTGCCATTTAGCGCTTATTCTCCTTCCCGCCGCTTTTTTTACGGTCAGCAGAGCCAATATCATCGCTGTTGTCAATAAAAGGCTTTCAAACACATCATATATCGTGTTTACTCCCCCTTTTTTCCTTTTTCGAGTATTTTCTTAAGTTCGTCTATTTCTTCATCGCTCAGCTCGTCATTATCAATAAAGTTCAGTACCATGGAATTTAAAGCGCCGTCATAAAATTTTTTCAAAAACGATTCGCTTTCGTTCTTTACATACTCCTTTTCCTTGACCAAAGGAGTGTATACGAATACCCTGCCCTGCTTTTCATATCCCAGCGCGCCCTTTTTCACAAGTCTGGACAGCAGCGTCTGCACTGTCTTAGGGCTCCACTCTCTTATGTCCTCAAAGCGTCTAACAACGTCATTTGTGCTTATAGGTGCCTCCTTCCATATGACCTTCATTATCTCATATTCAGCCTCTGATATTTTTGGTATCACTGCCATGCTATCACCCCTTTTCTTACAAACGTAATAATTGTATTATAACATAGCGCGCTCTTTTGTCAATAAGCCTTGACAAATTTTCTTACGTGTGTAATATTAATAAATATTACATATGTAAGATTTAAAGTGAGGTGATTTGATTGAACAGAAGGATAAGGCATATCCGTATTTTATTTATCCTTATTCTCCTTTTACTTTTCGCGAAAATAGCCTGGATAAAGCTCATATACGGAGACGAGTATGAGGCCGCCGCAATAAATCAGGGCGGAATAGACAAAGAGATCCCAGCCGTGCGAGGGCGCATACTGGACAGGAACGGAAATATATTGGCGGAAAGCGTTCCCGTCTATGACGTTATCCTTGAGCCTATAATATTGGCAGGCTGCGAGGACGAGGCAACAGATAAAACCGTTTCATCAATATCCTCACTTTTGGATATTCCCAAAAGCGAGCTTTACGGCTATTTACAGAAGGACACATACTACCAGTCTATCGCCAAAAGTGTCTCAGCCGAAAAAGCCAAGGAGATAGAGGCCGAGGGCCTGACTGGGGTCTGGCTGGAGAAAAAGCAGGAGAGACGATACCCATACGGCACTCTGGCCTGTCATATCGTCGGCTTCACAAACGGAATGAACAGCAAGGGCATAGAGGCTTACTATGACAATGTTTTGGAGGGTCGTGCGGGACGCATGGTCAGGCAGTATGAAAACGGCTCCTCCTCGGTCCAATACTACGAGCCAAGGGACGGCAGTGACGTTATCACCACCATTGACGTGAATATACAGAAATTCGCCGAGGATGGTGTCATTGAGGTCCTGGAGACCTTCCCCTGCGAAACGGCCTCAGTCCTTGTTATGGACCCGTACACTGGAGAACTTCTCGCCTGCGCCTCATCAAACGTATTTGACCCAAACTCGCCCACATCTCCTATGCCAGAAAACAAGGAGTATTTCGACTTGCTTTCCTACTCCGAGCAGTCAGCTTATCTCAATGGACTGTGGAACAATTTCAATATATCCAGCACCTTTGAGCCAGGCTCTATATTCAAGCCGATGCTCATATGCGGCGCGCTTGACGAGGGGATAGTTGACGAGAACAGCGCCTTTTACTGCGATGGCTTCAAGCAGGTAGAGGACAGGACCATACACTGTATAAGAAGGAGCGGACACGGCAGCCTGACGCTTCAGGAGGCTATCTCGGTCTCCTGCAACGTGGCCGCGATGGACATCGGCGAGGCGATGGGACGTGAACTTTTTTACAAATATCAGCTTGATTTTGGTTTCGGACAGAAAACGGGCATAGACCTGCCCGGCGAGGTCAGCGCCGCCTCCCTGCTTTTCGCCGTAAACGCCATAGGCCCCGTTGAGCTTGCCACCTGCTCCATAGGCCAATCCTTTAACTGTACGCCCCTTCAGGCAATAACGGCCTTCTGCGCCCTGGCAAACGGCGGCGGCGTTATGGAGCCATACGTTGTGAAAAGCATAGAAAACAGCGGCACGACGGAATACGAAAAAGCTCCCCGTATAGTCCGGAAGGCCGTTTCCGAGGAGTCCTGCGCCCTGATAACCAAATATCTCCTATCCGTCGTTGATGACGGCACCGGCAAAAAGGCGTCAATAGACGGCTACAAAATAGCCGGTAAATCCGGCACGGGACAGCAGGGAAACCGTGACGACGATCAGTATACGGTATCTTTTATTGGCTTTTTCCCAGCCGAGGACCCGAAGGCCGCCGTTCTTGTGGTGATCGACAAGCCGGAGGAATACGCCGACGGAGTTACCACCGCCGCGCCGGCATTTAAAAGCGTCGCCGAAAAAATCATAAGCTATATGAACATTCCGCCGTCGGAATCCGTGGAAAGCGCCGGCCTTATACTACCCGACTTTACCGGAATGGCTGTTGACAGCGCCATAGAGATCATTGAAGGCAGTGGTCTTGAGTACATAACAGTCGGTGACGGCAATACTGTCACCGGTCAGTTCCCAAAGGGCGGCGACGAGGTATCGGAAAAGTCACAGATCATTCTATATACATAAAAGCGGCGGAAAATAGTTTGTACAGGAATGGACCGGTAGAGGCTATTCGAGATGTAACCGGTACTTTCGATAAGAAAGGGCTTCCGGCATGATATGCACCCCAAAAGTTAGACACTTATGGA
>CAZBNY010000012.1:0-24364 GCA_964493235.1 uncultured Lachnospiraceae bacterium | reverse complement strand
GCTTGTTCTTACAGGTATCTTCCTTTCATCAAGAAAGATCGTAGAGGGTATCGAGTGGGCCAAGGAGCTTAAGGGCAAGGATAATGTCGATAAGCTTGTAGAGAAGGGCAAGAAGCAGTTCACAGGACCTGAGATCATGGGTAAAAAGCTTGGCGTAATCGGCCTTGGAGCTATCGGAGTGCTTGTCGCCAACGCCGCTATCAGCCTTGGCATGGAGGTATACGGCTATGATCCTTTCCTTTCTGTTGACGCCGCGTGGAGCCTTTCAAGCGAGGTAAAAAGAGCGGGCACAAAGGAGGAACTTGTTGCGGCCTGCGATTACATAACGATCCATGTTCCGCTTAACGACAGCACAAAGGGCATGTACAACAAGGAGCTTTTTGACATAACAAAGAAGGGCGCGAGACTTCTCAACTTCGCCAGGGGCGGACTTGTCAATACGGCCGACCTTAAGGAAGCTATCGAGAACGGAACTATTACAGAATATATTACGGACTTCCCTGACGCAGATGTTATCGCCATTGACAATGTTATCTGCATACCTCATCTTGGAGCCTCAACTCCCGAGAGTGAGGAAAACTGCGCGGAGATGGCGGCTGTGGAGCTTAAGCAGTACCTTGAGTACGGCAATATCAAAAACTCGGTGAACTTCCCCGCTTGCAGCATTCCTTATACGGGAAAGGCGAGAATGGCTGTCCTTCATAAAAATATTTCCGGTATGGTCGGCGCTGTTTCAAGCACGATCTCAGAGTTCGGACTTAATATCGACAACATGACCAACAAGAGCAAGGGCGAATGGGCGTATACGCTTATCGACCTTGATACATTCAACGGCAAATGCCATCAGATAGCTGAAAAGCTTGAGAAGATCGACGGAATATGCAAGGTAAGGATCGTAAAAGAGGCTTAAGAGAGGACGGATAGAATGGCTGTAATCAGACAATTCAGGGCCATAAGGCCGACCGCTGAAATGGCGGAGCAGGTCGCCGCTCTCCCTTATGACGTCGTAAACAGCGAGGAAGCGAGAGCGATGACTGTCGGCAGACCGTATTCCTTTCTTCATGTCGATAAGGCCGAGATAGACCTGCCCGAGGGAACAGATATATATTCGCCCGAGGTCTATGCCAAAGCGAGAGAAAATCTGTACGGAATGATGGACAAGGGAATACTTGTGCAGGACGAAAAGCCTATGCTTTACATATATGAGCTGACTATGGACGGCAGGAGCCAGACGGGGCTTGTGGCCTGCACCTCTATCGACGAGTATATGGACGGAGTTATCAAAAAGCATGAGCTGACCCGAGAGGACAAGGAGCTGGACAGAATACGCCACGTAGATGTCTGCAATGCCAATACGGGCCCGATATTCCTTGCCTACCGCACTGTTGACGGGATCTCTGAAATGATCGATAAAATAAAAAACAACGCTCCCGTGTATGATTTTACCGCCGAGGACGGGATCAAACACAGGGTATGGATAATTGACGGCGAAACGGATATAAATAACCTTGTTGAGCTTTTCAAAAAGGTTCCGAATCTCTATATAGCCGACGGACACCACAGAAACGCCTCGGCCGCGAAGGTCGGACTTAAGCGCAGACAGGAAAACCCCGACTATACGGGCGATGAGGAATTTAACTATTATCTTTCGGTAATATTCCCGTCGGACCAGCTCAAGATACTTGACTACAACCGTGTTGTCAGGGACCTGAACGGAATGACCGAGACTGAGTTTATGGAGAGACTTTCGAATAAATTTGACATTGCCGAAAAAGACGGAAGGGCAAAGCCTAAGAAGCAGTATGACTTCGGTATGTATCTGAATAAAAAATGGTATATGCTGACAGCTAAAGAGAAAATTCGCTCCAACGACGCTATAAAGGGTCTGGACGTCTCGATATTGCAGGACAATGTGCTTGAAGATGTTCTTGGAATAGGCGATATAAGGACTGACAAGAGGATCGACTTCGTAGGCGGAATAAGAGGACTTGCCGAGCTGGAAAGACGTGTTGACAGCGGGGAGATGAAGGTCGCTTTCGCTATGTACCCAACGTCGATAGAGCAGCTTATGACGATTGCCGACGAGGGTAAAATAATGCCGCCTAAATCCACCTGGTTTGAGCCAAAATTAAGAAGCGGACTGTTTATACATTCTTTGGAGTAAAAAACGGATAATAAACAAATAATAGTGATGTGTCTTAGGATACATCACTTTTTTGTTTAGGAGGGACTGCAATGGGCAGATTTATGAACGGTATGATCACAGGCGGAGCCGCAATGGCGGCCGGAGCCTACTATCTTTCTAAAAACAAGGACAAGGGCCGCCGCATGATGCGGGAGGGCAAAGAGGTCCTGAATAAGGCCGAGGATTGTCTGGATAACGCGGAACAGGCATTGAGGTGACAAGTCAAAACAGGGAGGCCTGAAGGCTTAGGCAAACAGGCCGCGGCAAGGACATATTTATTGGCGCAGGAGGAGAATATCCCCTGCGCTTTTAAATTGCCGGTACGGCGCTAAAAAACACCGGGCTTTTGATTTTGTTTCGCCGCTGTTGATACGGTACTGAGCCCGTAAAATAAATCAATAAATTATGAATAGCAATAATGCCTTGATTTTCCTTTACTTTTTTGTCCGGAGCGTTTAATATATTTAAAGATAATTAATTTTGGAGGGAACAAAATGGAAGTAAGAACAAGATTTGCGCCTAGCCCCACAGGCTATATGCACATAGGAAATTTAAGAACAGCGTTATACGAATATCTTATCGCAAAATCAAAGGGCGGAAAATTTATTCTTCGTATAGAGGATACAGACCAAGAACGTAAGGTGGAGGGTTCTGTCGATGTGATCTACAACACTCTCAAAATGACGGGTCTTAAGCATGATGAGGGCCCGGACGTCGGCGGAGATTACGGCCCGTATGTACAGAGCGAGAGAATGGGAATGTACATGAAATACGCCCTTGAGCTTGTCGAGAAGGGTAAAGCCTACTATTGTTTCTGCACAAAGGAAAGGCTGGATTCCCTTAAGGAGAGCAACGGGCATGGGGACGCTTTTGCCAGATATGACAGGCACTGTCTCGGACTTTCCAAGGAGGAAATAGAGGCCAATCTCGCGGCTGGAAAGCCATTTGTTATACGTCAGCTAATGCCAAGGGAGGGAACCACATCCTTTGAGGACGTTGTGTATGGAACGATAACCGTTGACAATGACGAGCTGGACGATCAGATACTTATTAAATCGGACGGTTTCCCAACATATAACTTCGCCAACGTCGTTGATGACCACACAATGAACATAACGCACGTAGTAAGGGGAAGCGAGTACCTTTCCTCTACGCCAAAATACAATCTGCTCTATGACGCCTTTGGCTGGGACGCGCCGGAATATATTCATCTGCCTCCCGTTATGAGAGACGCCCAGCATAAGCTGTCCAAGCGTCACGGGGACAAGTCCTTTGAGGATCTCATCAACGAGGGCTATCTTGTGGACGCCATCGTGAACTATATCGCGCTTCTCGGCTGGAGCCCGTCGGATAATCAGGAGATATTCACAATGGACGAGCTTATCGAAAAATTCGATATAGCCGGCATAAGTAAATCGCCTTCGATTTTCGACATAAAAAAGCTCACCTGGATGAACGGAGAGTATCTCAAGGCTATGGACTTCGACAAATACTGGGAGCTTGCCGAACCAAGGCTCAGAGACGCTGTAAAGACTGAGGGAATAGATCTGAAATTTGTCGGAAGTCTGCTCAAGACAAGACTTGAGACGCTCAACGATATTCCCTCGCTTGTGGACTTTATCGACGAGCTGCCCGAATATTCAACGGAGCTTTATATCCATAAAAAGATGAAAACGACGGAGGAGATTGCCCTTGACAGCCTGAAGGCCGTCGTACCCGTGCTTGAGGCGCAGGAAAGCTGGACAAACGACAGCCTTTATGAGCAACTGATGGAGCTTGCTAAGGAGAAGGGCCTTAAAAACGGTCAGATACTCTGGCCGGTCAGAACAGCACTTTCGGGAAAACCTTCTTCACCGGGCGGAGCTACCGAGCTGGCGGTCATACTCGGGAAAGAGGAGACCTTGAAACGAATAGAAAAGGGGATCGACCTCTTGCAAAATAAATTGAAATAAGCGGTGATTTTATGGAAGTAAAAAAGAAAGACCGGTCAAGACTTATAGCGGCCGCTATGCAGAAGACGCCCTGCGACCTGACTATAGAAAACGTGAGACTTGTAAATGTTTTTACAGGTGAGATATATGAGGCGTCGGTCGATATACTGGACGGGGTTATCGTCAGAGTCAGGGAAAACGGACAGGAGAGTATGATAAAAAGCGCCAAAACCTATGACGGCGGCTCAAAATACCTTATACCGGGCTTCATAGATACCCATATGCACGTGGAGTCCTCTATGATGATACCTGAAAATCTCGGCAGGGCGGCGTCGGTATGGGGAACAACGACCGTATGTACAGACCCCCACGAAATAGCCAACGTAATGGGAATAGACGGAGTGAAATTCATGCTTGAAAACGGCAGGAAACAGGCCGTCAGACATTTTGTGCTGGCTCCGTCATGCGTTCCAGCGGTACCTGGACTTGAAAGCTCCGGAGCGGAGTTCGGGGCCGAGGAGATAGGCCGGATACTTGACATGGACGGCGTTGTCGGCATTGCCGAGATAATGGACTATGTCGGCGTATATAACGACTGTGAGCGTATGCACAAAATAATCGACGAGGGCAGGAAAAGGGGTATGTTCCTTCAGGGGCATTCGCCTATGGCCTCGGGAAAAGAGCTTGCGGCGTACCTTATAGGCGGCCCAAAGAGCGACCATGAGAGCAATTCGGCCGCTGAGGTAAAGGAAAAGCTAAGAAACGGAATGCACATAAACCTCAGAGCGAGCTCGATAATAGACTCCTTGAGTGAGCAGCTCAAGGGCATAGACGGACTTTGGAACGATAATATTTCCATATGCACGGACGACGTTCACGCCAAGGATCTGCTCGATCGTGGACATATAAATTACGTTCTGCGTAAAATGATCGAACAGGGAGCCGACCCTGTGGAGTCGATAAAGATGGCTACGATAAACGCGGCCAGAGAATATAATTTTGAGGACCTTGGGGCCATAGCTCCCGGATATTTGGCGGATATGCAGCTTGTTGAGGAGCTTGACGGCAGAATGCCGGAGGCCGTATTCATAGACGGAAGGCTGACGGCCGAAAGGGGCAGGTATGTCGCCGATGACGACAGGTCGCCCGCTTTGGAAATGCCAAATACCATAAATATGCCGCAGATAGGCCGTATGGAGGACTTTTTGCTGAAAGCCCCTAAGGACTGCGGCGATACCGTGAGAATACGCGTGCTTACAAGAAGCGGCGGAAATGCCTCCGTAAAGGAAGGACGCTGGATGGAGCTTCCGGTAAGGGACGGATATGTTTCTCTTGAGGGCCATGACGAGCTTCAATTTGTATGTGTAGCCAACAGATATGGCTCGGGAGATAAAAATATTGCCGTTATGGACTGCTTTGACCTGAAAGAGGGAGCGATGGCGACAACGGTATCCCATGACAGCCATAACTTTACAGTGTTTTACAGAGACGCTGAGAGCGCATGGGCCTGTGCCCGGCAGATCAAAAAAAGCGGAGGAGGAATGTGCGCCGCGAGAGACGGAAAAATAATCAGCGCGCTGGAGCTGCCTGTTGCGGGACTTATGAGTACCCATGAATGTTCACAGCTGAGTATTGAAATCGAACAGACGGAAAAAGCGTTCAAGGAGCTTTGCGGAAACTCCTTCTCAATACTTATGCTGGTCGTGTTCTCGCTTCCTGTACTTCCCGGACTTACGCTGACGGATAAGGGAATGATAGACGGTCTTACACAGACATTTGTCAATATGTTTTGATATAAACGGCGTTATAGGGGGGTCTCCTATGGCGCTGTTTATTACTTTTATCTTAAAAAAATACGTCGATGTTGACACAATCAAAGATGAATTGTAAAATAATAAAATAAGTTAAATTAAAGTGACGCATTATGTAAACAGGCTGATGTTGACACACATATATAACCGGAGGGATAATAAATCATGGATGAAAACATGAACAACAAAGATTTTGAGAACGAGACCGAAGGGGTAGCCTTTGGCTCAAGCGAATACTATAAGAAGCTATACGACGACTTTCCGGAGGACGTTGCCGAAATGCTTATAGGCACACACCCGCTTATGAAAAAGGAAGTCAGCGACGAGCTTACCCATAGTATAAAGATCAAGTCGGCAAGGGAGAAAAATCTCAGGGCGGTCACTGAAAACGCCGGACCTGCCGAGGAAAGGCATGAGGAAGCGGAAAGAGTCTCCGCCTCAAAGGATCCCGTGGAGGAGCTTTCTGAGGAGGAAGAGCTTGAAGACTTTGTAGGGGACATAACAAGCTTCACAAAGGGACTTGTAGGCCCGTCGAAGAAACAGTATAAGGACGAGACAGCCGAGGAGAGCGAGCCCGTCGAGGATAAAAGCGAGGACGACATCACTGCCGAACAGGTGGCGAAGCTGCTTGGAGGGGTAGACGTTGAGCCTGTCGATGACGAGGAGCTTGACGACTTTGAGGAGGAATACGAGGAAAGACCTAAGAAAAAGGCCAAGAGAGAGCCCAAGAAAGAGGAAAAGGCGGAAAGACCAAAGAGAAAGCGCAGACAGATCGATGAAAAGGACCTTGAGCTTTCAAATATAGACAAACAGGCCAATCTGAATGAGCTTTTCCGTGAGGACGACGACTATTACGAGGAAAAGCACTCGGGCAACAGCGTCGCCAGAATAGTGATTATAATTGTAGGCATTGTTGTGCTTGCGTTCTTTATCTATAAGGTGGCTTCGCTCTCGGGACAGGTATCAAAGCTCAATGACGAGATCGAGACCTATAAGACTATGGAGACAGAGTATGAACAGCTTAAGCTTGACAACCTCAGCCTTACAGAGCAGGTAGAGAACCTCCAGAACCAGCTTGGCGGCGGTTCTGACGAGAACGGCGGCGACCAGTCCGGCGAGAACGAAACGACAAATACAAGCACACCCGCGTCAACCAACAGCGGTTCAACGACTTATACGGTCCAGAACGGCGACACCTACTGGGGAATAGCGACAAAGATGTACGGCAACGGATCGTATTACACAAGAATACTTACTGCAAACGGACTTACTGAAAACGATAAGATAAGAGAGGGTATGACACTTACTATACCAGCTGCATAATTCGGAGGGGTATTGATGTACCTTGATTTAGAGGGCAAAACCCTGGCGGAGCTTCGGGAAGAAGCCAAAAAGCTCGGGGTAAAGCGAGTTACCGGGGTTAAAAAAGATGAACTTGTAAAAAGCATAAAGATAGCTATCCACGAGATAAACGTGGCGGAAGCGGCGGAAAAGGTCCAGGCGGCCGAAAAGGCCCCTGAGCCGCCGGTGCCGGAGGGAGATGAGAGCGAAGGCATACTTGAGATAATGGCCGACGGCTACGGCTTCCTCAGGACGGAGAATTTTGAGCAGGGAGATAACGACATATACATATCGCAGTCCCAGATAAGAAGATTCAATCTTCGTACAGGGGACAATGTAAAGGGTATCACAAGACAGGCGAGAGAGGGAGAAAGATACGGCGCTCTGCTTTTTGTAAAAAGCGTAAACGGCGACAATCCCCAAATGGCCGTTGGCAGACCTGTTTTTGAGAACCTTACGCCGATATATCCGTGCGAGAAGCTGAGACTTGAGACGTCAAAGGACGAAATAAGCGGAAGAATAATAGACCTTGTGGCGCCGATAGGCAAGGGACAGAGGGGCATGATAGTCGCTCCGCCTAAGGTCGGCAAGACTATACTGCTTACGCAAATGGCAAATGCCATAACTAAAAACCATAAGGAAGTCAGCCTTATCGTGCTTCTGATCGATGAGAGGCCCGAGGAGGTAACTGACATTCAGCGTTCCATTGAGGGAGATAATGTAGATATAGTTTATTCGACATTTGATGAAAAGCCCGAACATCATAAGCTGGTTGCGGAAATGGTGCTTGAAAGGGCTAAAAGAATGGTCGAGCAGGGAAAGGACCTTGTTATCCTTCTTGACAGTATAACAAGACTGTCAAGGGCCTATAACCTGATAATCCCTCCAAGCGGCAGGACTCTTTCGGGAGGACTTGACCCGGCGGCGCTGTATTTTCCGAAGAAGTTTTTCGGCGCGGCGAGAAATATAGAAAACGGAGGAAGCCTTACGGTGCTTGCTACCGCTCTTGTGGATACGGGAAGCAAGATGGACGAGCTTATATTTGAGGAATTCAAAGGAACCGGCAACATGGAGCTTGTCCTTGACAGAAAGCTTTCTGAAAGAAGGATATTCCCCGCTATCGACGTCAACAAAAGCGGAACAAGACGTGAGGAGCTGCTGCTCTCAAAGACGGAGCTTGACGCGATGTATGCCATGAGAAAGATGGCCGGAAACGCGAATACGATGGAATCAACGTCGTTTGTCATAGAGCTTATGAAAAAGACGGTCAATAATGAGGCGTTTGCGGACAGGATCCTGCAAATGGAGAAAAATATTATGAAATAGCATCTTGCAAGAATTGATCGTATATGATATAATCTGTTTGTTGTCTTTAAATAGACTTAAGAGCGTACTATTGATCAACAAATATACAGAATGAGGTGAAAAAATGAAGAAGGGTATACATCCTGATTACAAACAGGTAACAGTTAGATGCCACTGCGGCAACGAGTTCGTAACAGGCTCAACAAAAGATGAGATCACAGTCGAGGTTTGCTCAAAGTGCCATCCGTTCTATACAGGAAGCCAGAAGCTTTTGCTTGAAAGCGGCGGACGTGTTGAGAAATTCAACAAGAAATACGGCAGAAAGTAATCTTAAAGATAAGAGGGCCGGCGTTTTATGCCGTCCCTTTTTGCTTATCTAAGGAGTGTTTATATGGATAAGGAGAAAAAATACTACGGCGGTCAGGCGGTAATAGAGGGCGTAATGATGAAGGGAACAAATATTTACGCCACTGCTGTACGCACACCGGAGGGAGATATAGCCGTAGATAAAAAAGAAAATGAGACCGTACTTGGTAAGTATAAATTGTTTAAGGTGCCGATCTTGAGAGGAATATCGGTGTTTTTGGACTCGCTTATAATAGGTACTAAAATACTTATGAACAGCGCCATTATTGCCGGCGAAGAAGAAACCGACGAGGAACCGACAAAATTTGAGAAAAAGCTTATGGACAAATTCGGTGATAAGCTGAACGACTATATGATGTATCTAAGCGTTGCCGTGTCGGTAGTGATAGCGCTGCTTTTGTTTTTCATGCTTCCGGTTTGGGTAGGAAGCTTCTTTTCAGGCCATGTCGGCACATATCTGCTGGGAGTGATAGAGGGACTTATCAGGATATGTATTTTCCTGGCATATATTTATCTTATTTCGAGAATGAACGAGATACAGCGCGTTTACCAGTATCATGGGGCGGAGCATAAGACTATCAACTGCTATGAGGCGGGAGAGGCGCTGACCCCGGAAAACGTGAAAAAGCATACAAGGCTCCACAGACGCTGCGGAACGAGTTTCATGCTCATAGTAATGGTAGTGAGTATGATAGTTTTTATTTTCATAAGGACCGACAACATATGGCTCAGAATGTTAAGCCGTATTCTTCTTGTACCGTTTATATCCGGAATAAGCTATGAGATAATCCGCTGGGCGGGAAAAAGCAGCTCGCCTGTTGTAAAGCTTATAAGCGCTCCCGGTCTTTGCCTTCAGAGGCTGACTACGGCGGAGCCTGATGAGAAAGAAATAGAGTGCGCCATTGCGGCTCTGGTCTCGGTACTGAGAGTAGAGGAGCCGGATTCCATACCGTTATACAGGGCGGAATGGAGATACCTGCCTGCGGAGGGCTGAACCATGAATGTGAGAGAAACGGTCATGGAGGCGGCTGAGGACCTGAGAGAGTATGGAATAGAGGAATACAGGCTGGAGGCCGAGCTTTTTATGGCGGAGGTACTGGGAGTAAGCCGTCTGGAAATATTGACAGACGGTCTAAGAGAAATAGACGAGGACTCCAGGAAAAGGTTCAACGAGCTGATACACAGGAGGGGCATGGGCGAGCCGTATGCCTATATAGTCGGCAAAAAGGAATTCATGGGGCTTGAATTTTCTGTAGGACCCGGAATACTTATCCCAAGACCGGATACAGAGATATTGGTCGAGACTGTGCTTGGCGCCGTGAAGAAAAACGCGGCAGTCGCCGAGGTCGGCATCGGAAGCGGCTGTATATCCGTGAGCCTTGCCAAATATGGCGAAATGAGGTGCTTCGGCACCGATATAAGCCAAATCGCTGTTGATACTGCCAGAAAAAATGCCGAGCGAAACGGCGTTTTGGAAAAAACAGAGTTCTTCCTGGGGGATATTTTTAAGGGACTGCCGGACATGAGATTTGACGCTGTGGTCTCTAATCCGCCGTATATAAGGAAAAAAGATATGGATAACCTTATGAGGGACGTAAAGGAATTTGAGCCGAGGAGCGCTTTATACGGCGGCGAGGACGGCTTGGATTTTTACAGGATAATAACCAGGGAAAGCCTTGGGATACTCAATAACGGCGGCTTTATTTTCTATGAGATTGGATATGACGAGGCTGACGGGGTCAAGGATATACTTGGCCAAAACGGCTTCACTGATATAAAAATTGAGAAAGACCTAAGCGGACTTGACAGGGTCGTTTGGGGCCGCGGGGAGGATTTTAATGTTTGAACGCTTAGCTGAATTTGTAAACAGGCATGAGGAGCTTTCGCTTCTCATAAACGATCCTGACATTATATCCGATCAGGAAAAATGGCGCGGACTGATGAAGGAATACAGCGCCGTAACGCCGATAGCGGAAAAATATAAGGAATACAAGGAAACAAAAAACTCGATAGATGAGGCGTTGGAGATGCTCGGCGAGGGGTTGGACGATGATTTTCGTGAGCTTGTAAAGGAAGAGCTGGCGGAAAGCAAGACAAGGCTTGCGGAAATAGAGGAGGAGCTGAAAATACTTCTCATTCCCAAGGACCCCAATGACGAGAAGAACGTAATAATGGAGATCCGAGGAGGAGCGGGCGGAGACGAAGCCGCTCTTTTTGCCGGCGACCTTTTCAGAATGTATACAAAATACGCCGAAAAGAAGGGGTGGAAGGCAGAGCTTATGAGCGCCAGCGAAAGCGATCTGGGAGGCTTCAAGGAGGTCTGCTTTATGATCTCGGGGCAGGGAGCCTACAGCCGCCTGAAATATGAAAGCGGAGTGCATAGGGTGCAGAGAGTGCCTGAGACAGAGTCAGGCGGCAGGATACACACCTCTACCGTTACGGTTGCGGTACTGCCGGAGGCCGATGAGGTAGACGTGCAGCTGGACCTGAACGACGTAAGGATCGATGTATTCAGGGCCTCGGGAAACGGGGGCCAGTGCGTAAACACAACTGATTCGGCTGTCAGAGTTACCCATATCCCTACGGGGATAGTGGTATCATGTCAGGACGAAAAGAGCCAGCTCAAAAATAAGAATAAGGCTCTTAAGGTTCTGTACGCCAGACTTTATGACATGGAGCTGAAAAAGCACAATGAGGAGATCGCCGGCGAGAGGAAGGCTCAGGTCGGCACAGGAAACCGAAATGAGAGGATAAGAACATATAATTTTCCTCAGGGAAGGGTAACTGATCACAGAGTAAACTTGACTCTTTACAAAATTGACAGTATAATCGAGGGCGAGCTTGATGAGATCATCGATACCCTTTCGGCAGCCGAAAGAGCCGCCAAGCTTAAATCCGAATGATTTTGGGACATCTCCCTAAGCATATAATAATATATAATGCTGATTTGGGAGACAATATATGGAAAGAAAAAATATAACGGCTAAAATAGTCAGTGGAGCCGCAGGGGGAGCGTTTATTGCCGCCGGCTCGCTTTCGGCTATAGGCTTTACGGGAAGCGGAGCCGTATATGGCGTCGTCATCGCGTTTGTGATAATAGGCGCGCTTTTAGGAATCATACTTGATACCTGCGGACATGGAGTATACGCGTTATTTTTGCTGTCGGGCGCGATGGCGGCCGCGGGAAGGTTTTTAAACCTTGTTTTTCTGGAATACATGGCTTCCGGAGCCGTTATGTATATGGGATGCGTTCTGGCGCTTCCGGAGTCTGATATTTTTACCAACGCTGTCACAGGAGCTGCTGCTGCGGCAGGGTTTTTGACAGCAGTGACAATTATGTTATAAATTAATTGGGAGGACGAAATGGACACAATTGTTTCAAAGGAAGCTATAAAAAGCGCCGTAACGGAGAGCTTGAGGAATCTTTTCAGAAAGACTGTTGACACAGCGACTGAGGCTCAGCTCTATGAGGCTGCTGTTTATGCTTTAAGAACTGTATTTACTGAAAAATGGATAAAGACCCATGACCAGTATAAGGAAAAGGACGTTAAGATGGTTTATTACCTGTCGATGGAGTTCCTGATGGGACGTTTTTTTGGAAACAGCGTTATGAACCTCTGTATGTATGATACGGTAAAGGAAGCTCTTGAGGAGCTTGGAATAGACTACAATATGATAGAAAATTCCGAGGCTGACCCGGGACTTGGAAACGGTGGCCTTGGCAGACTTGCGGCCTGTTTCCTTGATTCGCTCTCTACTATGGAGTATCCGGCCTATGGCTGCGGAATAAGATATCATTACGGAATATTTGAGCAGAGAATAGAAAACGGCTATCAGGTGGAAAGCCCGGATAACTGGCTTGCTAATGGCGATTTCTGGGCGATAAAGCGTCCGGAGTATGAGCTAGAGGTAAAATTCGGCGGAGATGTCCGCACGGAAACGAAGGAAAACGGCGAGCTTAAATTTATTCAGGAGAACTATTTCTCGGTATTGGCGGTCCCCTATGATTATCCGGTCATAGGCTATGGCAATAATACAGTCAATACGCTTCGCCTATGGGAGGCAAGGCCCAAGAATTTCTTTGACCTTCAGTCCTTCAATGCCGGAAACTATGCCAAGGCCGTTGAGGAACAGAACCTTGCCGGAACGATAACAGAGGTGCTTTATCCGGCTGACGAGCATATACAGGGCAAGGAGCTTCGTCTGCGTCAGCAGTATTTCTTTATTTCGGCTACGGTTCAGAGGGTGATCGAAAGGTTTAAGAGTACGCATACCGATTTCAAGGAACTGCCTGATAAGGTCGCCTTCCAGCTCAACGATACTCACCCGAGCATTGCTGTCGCGGAGCTTATGAGGGTGCTTGTTGATGAAAACGACGTGCCCTGGGACGAGGCGTGGGAGATCACAAAGAAGGTCTGTGCCTATACGAACCATACCATTATGGCTGAGGCCCTTGAAAAATGGCCTATTGAGCTGTTCAGCAGACTTCTCCCGAGAATTTATATGATAATTGAGGAGATAAACAGACGCTACTCTATCGAGCTGGTGCAGAAATACGGCAACGATCCCGCAAAGATACATGATATGTCCATCGTTGCTGACGGACAGATAAAGATGGCTTATCTTGCCATTGTCGGAAGCCATTCGGTAAACGGTGTCGCGAAGCTCCATACCGAAATACTTAAAAACCAGGAGCTTAAAAACTTCTATGACTTCTATCCGGATAAGTTCAACAACAAGACAAACGGTATTACCCAGAGAAGATGGCTGCTCCATGCCAATCCTCCCCTTGCCGGCCTTATTACGGATACGATCGGAGACGGCTGGATAACTAACCTTGACGAGCTTGAAAAGCTCATGCCCTATGCTGACAGCGCAGAGTTCAGGGATAAATTCATGGCGATAAAGAGAGAGAACAAGAAAAATCTTGCCGAGTATATCAAGGAGACGAATGGAATTGAGATCAATTCCGACTCGATTTACGATATTCAGGTAAAGAGGCTCCATGAATATAAGCGTCAGCTTTTGAACGTTCTCCATATTATAAATCTGTATTTCAGGCTTAAGGATAACCCTGAAATGGATTTAACTCCGAGAACATTTATTTTCGGAGCGAAGGCCGCCGCCGGATATAAGAGGGCAAAGGACATCATTAAGCTTATAAATTCCGTAGCGGACGTTGTGAACAACGATCCCGACGTTAACGGAAAAATAAAGGTCGTATTCATGGCAAACTACCGTGTGACCCTTGCGGAGAAGCTTATACCCGCGGCAGATGTCAGCGAGCAGATCTCAACGGCCGGTAAAGAGGCGTCGGGAACAGGAAACATGAAATTCATGCTCAACGGAGCCGTTACAATAGGAACTATGGACGGCGCTAATGTCGAGATACATGATGAGGTAGGAGAAGAAAATATTATAATTTTCGGCCTTTCATCCGATGAGACAGCCAGAATGAGCAGGGATCACAGCTACAATCCCTGGGACGTTTACCACAGTGATGAGAGGATAAAAAAGGTAATGGAATCACTTGTGGACGGAACCTTCTCGCCCGATAACAGAGAGATATTCAGGGACATTTATAATTCGCTTCTTGGCGGAGACAGAAGTGACGAGTATTTTGTATTAAAGGATTTCGCTTCATATGTTGAGGCCCAGGAGAGACTTGAGAGGCTCTATAAAAACAAGGACGAATGGGCGAGAATGGCTGTTATAAACACGGCAAAGAGCGGCAAATTCTCCAGTGACAGGACCATCAGGGAATACGCCGATGAAATATGGAATTTGAAGCCTCTGCATATTGAATTATAAGAACTATGACATGTTTTCCGGCATATAATAAACATATATGGTTTTGGGAGACGGGTCATGTACAGTTTCGGCAGAGATTTTGACGAGAGACTGGAAATAGAAAATATTTTCAGGGAATATATTGAGAAAAATAATGACTTCATGGACGGGGCGGCAAACGCCTCGTCTGATGACGGTCTTGATGTACAGAGGAATGTTTTTGAATTGGTCAGCTCTAAGTTTTTCCCCTTCGCGCAGGCCGCTGTCAACGGAATAGAGGCGGCGGGGTATCTGGACATGGATAATGCCTCAAATGAAAGGCTTATGGACGCGGCGGCGAGGGACGCCTGCGACGCGGCGTTTGGCTTCTATGGACAGTTTGAGGAATATAGAGAGCTTATGAGGGCCTTAAGCGCCAGGAGATTCCTTGTGGAGAAGATCTGCTCAGAGATGATCACGGTAGAGTTTTTGTACCGTATAAACTGCATATGATCAAGCATCCTTAGCTCAACGGATAGAGCGTTCGGCTCCGGACCGAAAGGCTGCGGGTTCGATTCCCGCAGGGTGCAGAAATTGAGAGACCGCCAAAAACCTTGATTTACGGGTTTTTGGCGGACTTTTTGTTTTGTTGGATATTTTGAAACGGGCGTTGATATCCGCTTGTCGTCGTTATTTCTATTTAAAATGTCAGTCAAATGCCAGTCAGAACCGGTGAAAAGCCGGACCGGTCCTGATCTTGGGAGGCGAGGGCGGATAAGGGGCGTCCGAAAAAACAGAAATAAACAAAAGCCCTAAATAGCTCGGATTGCAAGGCAAAAAACTCAGCCGTGCCGGATTTGGTACGGCGAGGCTTTTTAATGCCGCGGCCGCCATTTAGGACTTTTTAGAAGCTATGGTTTCTTAAGAAGATGCGGAATACCCGTCTTTTTATTTTTTGTCACTTTTTTATATTCTGATTCGTTTTAAAAGTGAAAGGAGGAAAGAGCGTGATTAATTACAGAAGTGCCGACGGCGCTGATTATTTTGTCAGCACCTACGCGGATATGATACTGAGAATATGCCGCACCTATTCACTTGATAAGGACGATGCGCAGGATATCTGTCAGGAGATATACATAAAGCTTTTCAATGGCGGCTACAGCTTCGAGGGGCCGGAAAAAGAAAAGGCCTTCATAGCGAGAGCGGCGGCAAACGCCTGCAAGGATATTCTGAAAAGCGGCTGGTTCAAAAAAAGAGCGAATTCGGACGAGCCTGAAGAAAAACCCGACGAGAAAGCGGATAATTCGGAGCTGAGGTCAGCTGTGGAGAGCTTGCCGTCGAAATATAAAGAGGCGGTATATTTCTATTATTACGAGGGCTATGATATAAATGAAACGGCAAAAATCGTTGGAAGATCAGCCGGCTGTGTGAAAAAACGGCTGAGCAGAGCCAGAGAAATGCTGAGAAAGGAGTTAGATGTGACATATGAGACAATTTGATGATCTTAACAGGGATATTGATGAAATAAAATTCAGCGATGAGGAAAAGGCCGCTTTGACGGAAAGGCTCAAAAAAGCCGCGGGATCCGGAAACGCAAGCGGCAAGCGTATCTATAAGAGAGGCTTTGTCGCGGCGGCTGCTGCGGTCGCCGCCATGTCTGTCACCGTGGCCGCTGTAGGTACATCGGGACAGACTGTGAAAAAATATTTCGGAGGCTCCTCCGAGGCCGCCGAAACTATGCTTGAGGATGGAACATATCAGATAAACCAAAGCCGGACCTACAACGGCTGGACAGTGACCTTGACAGACTGCGCCGGTGACGATACCAACCTTTATATAGGCATCGATGTTGCCGCTCCCGAGGGAACGGTGCTGAACAATGAATACGGCTATCGGTTTGAGGATTACGACATAAGCTTTGGACTGTTCGACTATACAAAAAGCTCATGGGGAGTCAGAGAGGTCGAGGACGAGGATATATCGGACAACAAGGTGTCCTTTGTGTACGAGATAAGCACAGGAGAACCGGCTGAGGGAAAGACCGTGAATATAACGCTGGGTGATTTTTTTGAGATGCAGTATTCCAAGGAGATGGAGGACTGGGTAAGCTCGGAGCGCACAAAAAGCCTCAGCGGACATGAGTTTAAGTTCAAAAATATCAAGCTGGATTACACCAACCAGACCATCAGGCTTGAGCCCAATGTGCCCGTCGAGATATTTTCGGGCGAAGCAACCCTCACAAAGCTTGAAATATCACCGATCTCCGTTACCGCGCGTGTCAGCGGCGGCTCTTGTGACGATCATCATTACAGAGCGGCGAGCCACCCCGAACTTGTGACCGAGGCGTGGGGAGAGGAATATACTCCCGACGGAACACGATACAACGAATTTTGCGACTATGATCTGACGATGGAGTTTGTAATGAAGGACGGCTCGGTATATGAATACAAGAGTGGTCACGGAGGCTGTGAGGACGATCCAAACGCTGAGGGCGGCAGCTATGTCGAAATGAACAGGACATATGATAAGCTCATAGACATATCACAGATACAATATGTGGTTGTGTGTGGAACGGAAATAGATATAAATTGAATGAAAAAATCATTTGAAAAATACCGGGATAACGCATAAGTCATCAATATATATACAATTTTGTATTATTATGCAAAGAAAGTCTGCATTATTAGAAAAAATTAATGATTTTCAATAATCGTTAACAATTTATACATTGACTTGCCCGAAATCCCTACATTATAATTATAATATTATAAATGTGAGAGAATGAAAATTTAAATATTGAAAGGCGGGCGATCAACGTGGCGGATAGGGAAAACATACTTGAGTTCGCTTCAAAATACAGTGATGTTTGCAGAAAATCAGATTATATATCGCAGGAGCTTTTTGATGAGCTGGGTGTACAAAGGGGATTGAGAGACAAGAACGGCAACGGCGTCCTCACGGGACTTACAAATATATCTAAAATCGAGTCTTTCAAAAAGGTTGACGGTAAAAAGATACCGTGTGACGGAAAGCTGTGGTACAGGGGATATGACGTGATAGAGCTGGTGCGGGGATTATCCCAGAAAAAATTCGGGTTTGAGGAGGCCGCCTATCTGCTTATATTCGGCAGGCTGCCTAACAAAGATGAGTTTGAGGAATTCAAGGGCATTTTGGGCGCCAGCAGAACGCTTCCGACAAATTTCGTAAGGGACGTAATAATGAAGGCTCCGAGCAATGACATTATGAACTCCATGACTAAAAGCGTACTCACTCTGGCGGCCTACGATAAAAATGTGTCAGACCAGTCCATAGAAAACGTACTCAGACAGTCTCTGAACCTCATAGGGACCTTCCCCATGCTGGCCGTGTATGGCTATCAGGCGTACAATCATTATGACTGTGACGACAGTATGTATATCCACAGGCCGGACGAAAAGCGGTCAACGGCTGAGAACATTTTATATATGCTCCGCCCGGACAGAAGCTATACGGAGCTTGAGGCGGCGGTGCTGGACATAGCACTTGTGCTGCATATGGAGCATGGCGGCGGTAATAACTCGACATTTACGACCCGTGTCGTGACTTCGGCCGGAAGCGACACATATTCAGTGATAGCGGCGGCGCTGTCCTCGCTTAAGGGGCCGAAACACGGCGGAGCCAATATCAAGGTCGTTGAAATGATGAATGATATAAAGGAAAACGTAAAGGACCTGCATGACGAGGACGAGATGAGACATTATTTGTGCAGGCTGGTTGATGGGGACGCCTTTGACAGAAAGGGTCTTATTTACGGCATGGGCCATGCCGTCTACTCGTTGTCCGACCCAAGGGCCGAGGTTTTCAAGGGATTTGTTGAAAAGCTGGCGCTCGCCAAGGGACGCGAGGAGGATTTCAAGGTATATTCGATGATCGAGAAGCTTGCCCCTCAGGTTATCGCTGAGAAACGCCGTATATATAAAGGCGTGAGCATGAATGTTGACTTTTACAGCGGCTTTGTCTACAGTATGCTGGATATACCGCTGGAGCTTTACACTACGATATTTGCTATTGCGCGTATCGTCGGCTGGAGTGCTCACCGCATAGAGGAGCTTATAAACATGGACAAAATTATCCGTCCGGCGTATTGCAGTGTTATGGAGGAGAAGGACTTTATACCTATGGATAAACGATGAGCTATGATAAAATGCCTGTGCTTAACTATACAGAATATATTAATAATTATGCTGGGAGGGGCGCTGCCATATGGCAGCGCCCGAATTGCTATATGATCCAATTGTTTGTTAAGACTAACATAGAGACAAAATTATGCGTTTGTTAATACTAACGCCTTGCTGGAAACGGTATAGTTGCTGTTACCGTGGCTGTATGTTACTGTAGAATCCATAGAGAAACTTGTTGTTTCGCTTTCTAAGTAGTATGTTGACCAGCCTGTTGTGCATTTATATGTTTTGCCTACTGTTACTGTTCCAGAAAACGACTTGCTTGCGCTAAGCGTGGCGGGTCCTGAAGTTGCAGGAACACCAATTCCGCCCATATCTATTTCTAGATCTCTTAAATTGGATTCATAAAATTTAGTTATTGTGCAAGTTCCAGATGTTACTTTTATAGCTGTGTTATATCCCGATGTGTAGTAGGAATAGTTCATTACATTCTTGAATGTAAGATCGCTCAATGTCGTTGTTCCTGTTTTACTTCCGGTTTCGTCAGCAGTAACATATGTGATTGAATAGATCGAGCCAAGTTCCTCAGAGTTTCCAGACTCGTATGTTATTACCTGTGAAGGAGTATTAGGCTTGAATGTATAGGTAACATATGTAAGCCCATCTTCTTCGGATAAGGACTGCTCTACTTCCGCATAGTCTGAAATTTCCTCAAGGAAGGTCTCGTCCATTTTGTCGGCTAAATCATATTCAGCGCTTATCGATTCAAACAAATCGTCGTTGACCTCGATCGATGCTACTTCTTCGTTAGCGTGAATATATTCTAAGGCTAAGCCTTCTAATTCAGACGCATAAGTGGGTGCTATATTTCCAAGTATCATTGTAGAAGCTAATAAAGTTGTTAATAGTTTTTGTTTCATAAACATTCTCCTTTTCATAAAATTCATTGACTGGTTTTTTATCTTATGATATGTTATAACATAGGTTGAGTAGTGATCACTAAACAGTATAATAGCGCAATTAGAGAGGAGTGTCAATTATGGAAAGAAATGTTATATTACCAAAAATTATATTACTGTATATCATATGTTTTGTATATATATGGCTAAACAATGTTTTACAAAGTAGTATTGCACAAGACCGGATTGTATTAATATACGTATTGAACAATACAATAAAGCTGGCGTTTTATATGGCGACGATAATTTTAAGCTATTTTATCTCGAGGGACGAAAGAAGCAAAATGGTCGATATAATACTGCTTTTTATCCCCGCTGTTATTTTTATCGCCTCGGCGTTTATTTTAGCTGTGCCGAATATGGTTATCGGAGGAGTTTTGAGAGATCTGGCTCTCTACAGCAGTATATTTTTATTTGCCGGTGTCAGCATACTTTGCAGCTTGATATTCAGGTATGTCAGCAGGCGGAAAGCGGAATAACAACGGTCGAAAGACCGTTTTTTATTGTTATACCGTGACCGATTTACGATAAATAAATACCGATAATACCGCCGTTATGGCTTCGGTTATCCAAAAGGCGTGCCAGACCCCTGACGGGCCGAAAACACGGCTAAGGACAAAGGCCAGCGGAATAATAAGCACGGTATAACGGAACAGGGAAATGACAAGGGAGGGTGTGCCCTTGCCAAGGCCCTCCAGGGCTCCGGAGGACGTAACGGAGACCGAAGATACTATAAATCCGGCACTGATGACGCGCAGAGCCGACTGACCGGTCTCGATAGTTTCCTGATTTTGTGTAAAAAGGCCGATAAGCCTTCCGGGAACGGCTAAACACAGTACGGTCCCTATTGCCATTATTATGCCGCTCATGCAAAGGGCGGCCCGATATATCTGCTTGACACGCTTGTATTCTCCGGCACCGTAGTTATAGCCGATCAGGGGACGCATTCCCTGGACCATTCCGTTGACCGGAAGATATAAGAAGGTTTGCAGCTTATAATAAATTCCGAGTATAAGAACGTAGATCTGGGCGTATTCCGCCAGTATGGCGTTCAGCGCCGAAATAAGCAGTGACGCCAGCGAAAGGCTGAGAATAACGGGTATGCCGATGGAGTAAAGCTTTATATCGGTCTTAGTGTCTTTCACTAAATATTTGCGTCCGACACTTACTCTTATCGGCCTTTTTTTATAAACGATAAGATAGAATATGACCGTAAGCACCTGCCCGATGCCGGTGGCCAGAGCCGCTCCGGCTATACCCATTTTGGGAAACGGGCCAAGGCCGAAAATCATCAGGGGGTCTAAAATTATATTTGACAGGCAGCCGACTATCATGCTTGCCATTGATACCTTCATGCGTCCGACAGCCTGAAAGACCTTTTCGTAAAAAAGCGATATTGATATTATTACGGCAAAGGAAAAGGTTATCCTTGAATATTTTACGCCGAGCGCTATGACCTCGCCGGATGATGTGAACATACCGAGAAAGCCGGGCATGATCGGTATACATATCGCCGTTATCAGTATTCCGTGGAGCACCGACAAAATCAATGAATGGGTCGCCGCGAGATTTGCGCTGTATTCGTCATCTGCTCCCAAATGATAGGCGATTACGGCGTTGATACCTACGCCAAAGCCGATGGCCACTGCGTTGATAAAGTTTTGGACGGGGTAAACAAGGGAGATGGCCGTCATGGCGTCCTCGCTTATTTTCGCGATAAAATAGCTGTCAACTATATTATATAGAGAGTTGACAAGCATAGAGAGCATCATTGGCAGAGCCATAGACATCAGCAGCGGCAGCACCGGCTTTTCCTTCATAAATGTATCGTTCATTTTTCATACCTCCCGCATATTAAAATACCTGTATGTCAGACAAATACTAAAAAAGCCACACAATTACGTAAGTAATTGTGTGGCGAAAACGACTAATCTCAAAAATCCACATAAGGTTTTGTGATTATTATTATATCAGCATGAAAAACATTTGTCAACAAACTGCCATCTATGTCAGACAACAAGTTACCACTGCTCCCAGTGTACCCTTTCCGGCTTGAATCTATCCTCGAATTCTTTAGCCTTGACAGGATAGCCGAGTATTATCATGTTGAAGGTGATAACGCCCTCGGGCAGATCAAAGAGCTTTTTCATATATTCTATCCTGTCCTCAAAGGGAGCTATAGCCATCCATGTCGCGCCAAGTCCCAGCTCAACGGCCTCAAGCAGGATATTTTCGCTGGCCGCGGAAAGGTCCTGTACCCATATATCGGTCTTTGTGGCGAAGTGTTTTTCGTCGGTAAGGCAAACGATCGCGGCTGCGCCGTTTTTCATCGCGGTGGCGAAATCATGCGCCTTTGAGAGCTTTTCAAGGGTATCCTTGTTTTCTACGACTATGAATTCCCAGGGTTGCTCGTTTACGGCCGAGGGAGCCTGCATAGCGGCCCTCAAAAGCAGTTCTATTTTTTCCTTTTCAATGGGTCTGTCCTCAAATTTTCTTATACTGCGTCTGGCTTTTATAGCATCAATTACATTCATAAATAAACCTCCTAATATAAATTCTAATGTTATTATAGATTGTCGGCCTTGGCAGTGTCAAGCCAAAATGTAAAGGGTAAAACTGCACAAAACAATATTTTTACAGATGGCGTATCATACGAAATGTTGAGAATGGTATTGACTTTTTGCTAAATTCATGTTTAATTAAAGTGCCAAATACTTTAAAGCTATTATGCTTTGGAGCAAACGACTGCGGGCGGTTCGTGTCAGCCGGAAACAGATACCTTCACGGGATTTGATTTTTTAAAGCTTTCGGATGGCCAACGCGGGAGTTTTCAGTAAAAGATAGTACGTTGGTAAATTTTATTAACTGAAAGGAGAAACAAAATGTTAAAGAAAGTATTGGCTGTAATCATGTCAGCGGTCCTTTTGATGGGGGCAGTAGGCTGTTCCTCTTCAAACGGGGAGGCGTCGTCGGAAAACAACGAGGCGGCCGGAACGGAGGCAAAGGACACTCTCAGAATAGCCTACACGGCTGACCCCGAGGGACTTGACCCGCAGAGGACTGCCGCTGTCGCGACACTTGAGGTAACGAGCAATATATTTGACACGCTTATTACCTGTGATCCTGACTGGAACATCATTCCCGACCTGGCAAAGGAATGGAAGGTATCTGACGACGGAATGTCGATAACCTTCTATCTCAATGAGGGAGTTCTTTTCCATAACGGCAGAGAAATGACGGCGGCGGACGTAAAGTATTCATTCGAGCGTCTTCAGGGAGAGGAAAGCCCTAAGGCGTCAATGTACAAGAATATCAAAGCTATTGATATTGAGGACGATTATACTATCACCTTCACTACCGAAAATCTGGATGTGGATTTCCTTCTTTCATTCGCTTACCCGTGGACAGCGATAATTCCGGAGGAATGCGCGGAGGATCTTAAAACCAATCCTGTCGGAACAGGAGCCTACAAATATGTAGAGTGGATTCCCCAGCAGTCAGTCAAGCTTGTGAGAAATGATGAGTATTTCGGCGAAAAGGCGAATATAGAGAATGTAGAGTTTGTACTCATACCCGACTATACATCACAGCTCGCGTCTCTTATGGTTGGCGATATAGATATAACTGAGGTAACTGCCGACCAGATCGACGTGCTTAATTCGACAGACGGCGTAAAAGGCGTAACAATACCGCAGAACGCCATACAGATACTTGCCCTCAATCAGGAAAACGAGTATCTTTCAAACGTAAAGGTAAGACAGGCCATAGCTATGGCTATTGATAAAGACGAGATAATCAATACAGTAGTATGGGGCAACGGCACAAAGATAGGCTCACATCTGCCTGTATCGTCACCATACTATGTTGACACAAACGATGTAATGCCATATGACGTTGAGGCCGCCAAGGCTCTTCTCGCGGAGGCAGGCTATCCAGACGGTTTTACTCTGAGCCTCAAGCTTCCAAAGCCCTATCAGCCGCACTGTGACACCGGACAGATAATCGCTGACCAGCTCAGTAAGATCGGCATCAACTGCGACATTGAGATAATTGAGTGGGCGACATGGATGAGCGATGTTTATACGGACAAAAAGTATGATATGACAGTCGTATCTCACTCCGGCAGACTTGACCCCTATAACTTCCTCTCAAGATATAAATCAACGAGCGGCGATTATATAAGCCTTCTTTCGGGAGACGTTGACGAGCTTCTTGATGAGGCCCTTCGGGAAACAGACGAGGCTAAACGTAAGGAGATCTATGCTGAGATACAGAATATACTGGCCGAAGAGGTACCCTGCGTATATCTTCAGTCTACGTCCAAGTTCTACGGACTTAATGAGAGCGTAGAGGGATTTACGAGATTCCCGATCGATATACTTGATCTTAAAGCTGTCAGCTTCAGCTAAAACAATGTGAGGGCTGCCCATGCGGCAGTCCGTTCTTGATTTAAAAAAGGGGGGAATCTGTATCATAATTATATATTTAAAAGAATTTGGAGCGCCATTGCTGTTATCTTTGTCGTTTCGTTCATAAC
>CAZBNY010000011.1:0-24446 GCA_964493235.1 uncultured Lachnospiraceae bacterium | reverse complement strand
ATATGTTCCTTGAGGCGCCGGTCTTAGGCTCCGGCTTTGTCTCGCAGTAGCTCAGCTCCTTGAGCGGAACCTTTATTTTCATATTTCCGGTCTGAACCATTACGTCGCCGTTGGAATCGGGAGCGGACATCGCCACACCCGTTCTGTCAAAGGAAACGACATAAACGCTGTCACCCGCTTTCAGATCCTTTATCGGTCTGACGACAGCCTTCTTCTTTTTGCTCTTTTCGATCAGCTCGTCCATAGAGGATACCTTTTCCTTAAGCTCGGAACGCTTTTCGTTGAGCTTATTCTGTCCGGCCTTTTCTCTGGCGGCTTTGTTAAGCTCCTTGATTATCCTGTCGGATTCCTCCTTGGCCTGCTGATATATTTCCCTTGCCTCCTCTCTGGCGTTGGCAAGTATTTTTTCCTTCTGTTCGTTTATTCTTGCTTTCTGGGCCTCCACATCGTTTTTGAGGCGCTCGGCCTCTTTTCTGTACTGCTCTGCCCTTTCCTGCTCATAGACAACGGTCTTTTTACTTATTTCAAGGTCGGTTATAATGTCCTCAAATTTCACGTTCTCACTGCTTATAAGCTCCTTGGCGCTGTCTATTACATAGTCGGGAAGACCCAGCTTTTTGGAAATGGCGAAAGCATTGCTCTTTCCCGGTATACCGATAAGCAGCTTATAGGTTGGCCTGAGCGTCTCCACGTCAAACTCACAGCAGGCATTCTCCACACCGTCTGTTGAGAGCGCGTAGACCTTTAGCTCACTGTAATGGGTCGTGACCGCCGTTCTGACGCCCATCTTGTGCAGAAGCTGTATAATAGCCATAGCAAGCGCCGCGCCCTCCGTAGGGTCTGTACCGGCCCCCAGCTCGTCAAACAGTACAAGGCTGTTGGGCGTGACATTTTCCAGTATCCTTACTATATTAGTCATGTGGGCGGAAAAGGTCGAAAGGCTCTGCTCTATGGACTGCTCGTCGCCTATGTCGGCAAACACCTCGTCAAAGACCGCCAGCTCGGAGCTGTCAAAGGCAGGTATATGAAGTCCCGCCTGCCCCATGAGCGTAAACAGGCCAAGTGTCTTAAGCGCCACGGTCTTGCCTCCCGTATTTGGGCCGGTAATGAGCAGCGTGCTGAATGTCCTTCCCACGTTTATATCTATCGGCACAACGTCCTTGGGGTCCAGCAGCGGGTGCCTGCCCTTCCTTATGTCAACAATGCCGTTTGTGTTGAATTTCGGCTCCGAGCCATTCATCTTTATGGACAGCTCGGCCTTGGCGAAAACAAAATCCAGATGAGCGATAACATTCATATTGGCCTCCATCACGTCGGCGTTTTCAGCCACAAGTGAGGTCAGCTCCGCGAGGATCTTCTCTATTTCTTCCTTTTCTCTGGACTGCAGCTCCTTTATCCTGTTGTTGAGCTGGATAACGGCTGTAGGCTCCATAAACACCGTAGAGCCTGTGTTGGACCGGTCGTGTACCATTCCGGGAAAGCTGCTCTGATACTCGCTTCTTACGGGTACGCAATATCTGTCGTTTCTTATTGTTATCACCGCGTCCTGAAGCATCGTCTTATAAGCCGCCGAATAGATAATGCCGTTAAGCTTATCCCTTATACTGCCGTTGGCGTTTCTTATCTCACGTCTTACTGTTCTAAGTCCGCTGCTGGCGTCATCGGATATTTCCTGTTCGTTGAGTATACAGCGGGTTATTTCGTTTTCCACGCTGTTTATTGTCTTTACGATATTGAAATAGTCCTCAAGGACGGGAAACACGTCGGCCTTATTCTCCTGCTTGGAATAATTTTTTACCTTTCGGCAGACATAGAGGAACTCGCCTACAGCCATAAGCTCATCTATTGACAGAACGCCTCCGGCTTTGGCTCTCTCAAGATGGGCCCTTATGTCCTTTATGCCGCCCAGCGGCAGTCTGCCCTTTTTGAGCGACATATTCACCGCCTCGGTCGTCTCCTTCTGCCATCTGGTTATTTTCCCGATATCGCTGACCGGCGCAAGGCTTGCGCAGGTCTCCTTACCCATTGGTGAGATCGCCTGAGCAGTAAGTCTGTCTCTGATCTTTAAATATTCAAGTGTTTTTAATGCTTTTTCGTTCATATTCAAATAAGTCTCCGGTTTACTTCTTTTCTTTTATGAGACCGTTCCTGTAAGCATACATAAGTTTTTCAAGCTCCTCAATATTTTTCATTATTCCGGCGCCTATGTCAGTGCTTGCCACCCTTATTCTGGCCTGCGAATACTGTAACGCCACCGTAGAGGAGTGTATATCCTTCTCCTCCGCGATCGCTTTTTCAGCCGACTCAAATGGCTCATGCGAAACAAGCACAAGACCGTGAGAATTATAAATAAGCGTATAGCCGGCAATACCGGTCTCCTTCTGGTACGCCTTGGCAAATCCGCCGTCTATTACGAAAAGCTTGCCGTTGGCCTTTATAGGGCTCTCTCCCTTTTTTACCTTTACCGGAACGTGTCCGTTAATTATATGTGATTTATCCGGATCAAGACCGAAGTTTTTGAGGATCTCTCTGCATACATTCTCCTCGTTTCTTCTCTCGTAATACGGACTCTTGTTTTCTTTATGTGTCGCCGTGTCCTCTATGAAATATCTCTCAAAGGTCGTCATGGCGTCCTTGCCAAACAATGGCGAATTCTCTCCGCACCACAGATACCATATAAGGTCAAGGCAGTCTCTCTTCGTACGGCTGTGGGCCGTTGTGTAATATCCCTCTCGCATCGCTCTTTCAACGGCGTCCATATAGTCTATTCCCTTGAGCTTCTTTCCTCTGAAAGTGACCTCCTTAAGACTTCCGTCCTCATTCATGGGTATGCAGCCGTGGAAAAGCAGGTTGGAATTAAAAATACTGTATATACTTCCGTTGCTGAACATGAAACGGACGTGTTCCTGAAGCTTTTCGCTGTTTACGAAGGACGATTTTATCTTATCCATAACGTCCTGTTCTTCCTCAGAAAGCTCAAAAGGATCAGCTGGGTCTATTGTGGGAAGGTTCGTGTCCCTCATCGGATATTCCACGCCCTTTATAGTTATTGTACCCTTTTCAAAGTCAATTTTATCCAATAACAGCCTGTCGTCCATCTCAAATTCCGGGTGACGCTTGATTATCTGCGCCTCCATCTTGAACTGCATAACTGATATGGCCTTGTGCATCTTAGCGGTAAGAAGCACCTCCTTGTCGCTCAGCGCGTCGGCATCGGAGTTTTTAGGCATGAAATATGTACACGGGTCGTCGGCATACTTCTCCATAGCGAATGTCGCCAGCGGAATAAGGTTAATGCCGTAGTCCTCCTCAATAGTGTCCAGATTGCAGTAGCGGGCCTGTATCCTTATTACGTTGCATATAAGAGCCTGGCAGCCGGCTGCCGCTCCCATCCAGCTTATATCATGGTTTCCCCACTGTATGTCTACCGAATGGTAATTGGTAAGTATGTCCATTATCTTGGCGGCCCTTGGACCTCTGTCATATATATCGCCTATTACATGGAGCCTGTCAATGGCAAGTCTCTGTATGAGCTTTGAAATCGCTGTAATGAACCTGTCAGCCTGCTCCAGCCTTATTATCGACTCTATTATCTGATTGTAGTAAAGCTCCTTGTCCTCGCCGGTGCTGTCCTCATGGAGCAGCTCCTCAATTATATAGGAGAATTCCGGCGGAAGCGCCTTCCTGACCTTTGAGCGCGTATACTTTGCCGACAGCGCCTTGCATATCGTGACAAGACGATGGAGCGTTATTTTATACCAGTCGTCCATGTCAGGCTCTGTTTTCTTGATCTCCTCCAGCTTCTGCTCGGGATAGTATATAAGCGTCGCAAGAGTTTTTTTCTCGCTGTCCCTGAGACTTGTGCCGAGTATATAGGTTATATGGTTCTTAATAACGCCGGAGGCGTTTCTGAGCACGTGGCTGAACGCCTCATATTCCCCGTGTATGTCGGAAATAAAGTGTTCAGTTCCCTTAGGCAGGTTTAATATAGCCTGAAGGTTGATTATTTCCGTACTGGCGCTTGTTATATTCGGATACTGCTTTGCAAGAAGATTGAGATACTTAAATTCTTCCTTTGTGAACTCCATTTCACTGATTGCCATAATATTTCCCCCTGTTATTTTCATATTTCCCTATAACTGTATTTTTACTGTTCTTTTGCTGTCCCGCTGCCCTGATAATTTATATATACGACTGTCTTAGCGGACACAAAAATCATTTCCAAAAAAGAAAGAATAAGGCCCATTATCACCACTGACATATATGATGTCTGCCCCAGCGCAAATATCATTTCTATCAAATAGCTTGCCACATAGTTCATACAGTAGAAAACGACTATGTACCAAAATGTTTTCCACCATCTGCCCTTTACGAGCCTCCTGCTGAACCCAAGGGAGCTTATCCCCCTACAGTCGTCAAGCACTATAGCCTGTAAATAAAAATGCCAGGCCACCCCTAAGAACACGCCCGGTATTATTCCTAATATGCTCAACAGGGAAACGCATACACTGTAGATAACCATAGAACATATGAATCTCCAGCCGTTGGAGAAGGATACCGAAAGAGCCTCCTTAAAGCTGGTCTCCTTTTCCTCAAAGCTGTTTTTGACTATATATATGACAGCCATCGCGCCAAACGGCGACAGGGCCGTCTCAATTATCAGGCTCATGAAATTATACATGGCGAGCCGAATATATTCCGGAGACGTAACAAAGCTCTCCATCATTTCCGTACTTGTCAGCACCTCGGTAATGTCAACGCTTACCTGAATATTTTCCGCCGCAAGCGAGATGTATCCGCTTAAAATATTTATCGGAAAATATATGATCAGCAGTATATACATTACGGCCATAAGGTTTTTCTTAATGGCCGAAAAACCGTATCTCACGGCCTCTCCGGCCGGCAGTATTTTCTTATTTCTGATCTCATCTATAATCATATGGTTATTTCCTTTCTGCATTCTGAATTTATTATCAGAAACATATACAACATAATTATATAATTTTACACTGTTAAAGTCCATAAAAATTTAACAGACTGAATATATATATACAAACAATATAATAACGGAGGCACCATGCCCACAATTTATCTAAGTCCATCAACACAGGAATTCAACTATTACCTTACCGGCGGGACCGAGGAGCAGTACATGAATCTGCTGGCGGACTATATGGAGCCGTATCTCACCTCCAGCGCCATCTCCTTTGTCAGAAACACTCCCGAAATGACAGCCGCGACGTCCATCATACAGTCCAACGAGGGCAACTATGATCTTCATCTCGCTCTCCACTCCAACGCCGCTCCCGAATATATAGCGGGACAGCTAATGGGACCTGACGTATATTACTATCCCCGAAGTACAAGGGGCCGTGAAGCGGCTGAAACAATAGCCGCCAATCTAAGGACTATCTACCCTGAACCTGACCTTGTAACAGCCATTCCGACCACAAGTATCGGCGAGGTAAGGCGCACAAAGGCTCCCGCCGTACTTATTGAGGCAGCCTATCACGACAATGTCCAAGATGAGGCATGGATAAAGAACAATCTTGAGGCGATAGCCGTGAATATCGTTCAGTCGCTTACTCAATTCTTCGGCATACCGTTTGTAGAGCCTATTGGCACTATAGAGGGCACAGTCAGAACGCAGGGAGGAAATCTGAACATACGCTCATACCCATCCTTCGATTCCTATGTCATAACCTCTGTGCCAAACGGAGCGCCAATTACCGTCCTTGGACAATATCAGGACTGGTACACCGTCAGATACGGCACCTCACTTGGCTATGCTTACTCGGGATATATCAGCATATAAAAGCAGACGCGGATTGATATTCAATCCGCGTTGTATTTTCTCGTAATAATTTTGTGTATTTCGATTACTTTTCCGCACAGCAGGGCCTTTTTCACTCCGTATTTCGCACATACGTCATCTCCGCTGACATCGCAGATCCGTCCCTTCTTATCGGTACCCAATATCGCGTATCCGCTTATATAAAAAAGTCCGACATTTCCATTTTCAAGCGTGTCCGCATATTTTATAGAAAGCACTGATTCATTGTATATTACAGGCTCCATACCATGTCCGCTTATTATCAGCTCATAATCCGTCCTTCCATTCCGGCTTTCAAGCTTAATAAGCCTTGGGTCGCATTCCTGCTTAAGTGTGCCGTAAAGACTGTCGCCCACATCAAGGGTAAGGTGTTTGATGGAAGTATCCCTGCAGATAAGCCTGCCGCCAAGACCATTGTCAGCATCTATCGATATAAGCTCGCTGAAAACGTCCCGCTTCCTTTTGTCAGCCTTTCTGTAGTTCTCGACAAGCCTGCGCTCATCGAGCCACCTGCCCAGATTTTCTCCCAACTCGTCCTGAAAAAGATAATTAGGATCATAGCCAAGGATATTTATGATCCTGTATAAATATTTTTCCTTCGGAAAGCTTGTTCCGCGTTCATAGTTGGCAAGACAGTTCAGACTTATGTCAAGCTGCTTTGCCAACTCTTCCTGCGTCATGTTTTTATTCTTTCTGGCTTCCCGTAACCTATAGCCGAAGCTCATAGCATATTCCTCCGCGCAGATGTATTTATTAGATTATACAACAAATCACGGCAAACCGCTATATCAAATATTTTTTTAAATACCTGCCCGTGTATGAGTTCTCGTTCTCGGCTATTTCCTCCGGAGTTCCGCAGGCAACAACAGTGCCGCCGCCATTGCCGCCCTCGGGGCCAAGGTCGATTATATAATCAGCCGTCTTTATAACGTCCAGATTATGCTCGATAACGACAACAGTATTTCCGCCGTCCGTCAGTCTCTGGAGGATATTTACCAGTCTGTGTACGTCCGACGTATGCAGTCCGGTAGTCGGCTCGTCCAGGATATACATTGTCTTTCCTGTACTTTTTCTGCTTAATTCCGTCGCCAGCTTGACTCTCTGCGCCTCACCGCCTGACAGCGTTGTTGACGACTGCCCGAGCTGAACATACGAAAGGCCCACATCGTATAATGTCTGCAGCTTATTTTTTATTTTCGGTATGCTGTCAAAGAAGTCCAGCGCCTCATCGACGGTCATCTCCAGCACATCGGCAATGGACTTGCCCTTATATTTTACCTCAAGGGTCTCCCTGTTGTAGCGTTTTCCGCCGCACACATCGCACGGAACATATATATCCGGCAGGAAATTCATCTCTATTTTAATTATTCCGTCACCGCTGCACGCCTCGCATCTTCCACCCTTTACATTGAAGCTGAAACGGCCCTTTGAGTAGCCCTTCATTTTCGCCTCATTGGTCTGGGCATACAGATCCCTTATCATGTCAAAAAGTCCCGTATAGGTCGCCGGATTCGATCTCGGGGTCCTTCCGATCGGCGACTGGTCTATATTGATCACCTTGTCGAGCTGCTTTACGCCAATAATATCCTCATGCTTTCCGGCGCGCAGCTTGGCATAGTTGAGATCTCTCGCCAGACGCTTGTAAAGTATCTCATTTACAAGCGAGCTTTTTCCCGATCCTGACACTCCGGTAACACATGTGAATACGCCAAGCGGAATGTCAACGTCAATATGCTTAAGGTTGTTTTCCTCCGCCCCTACTATGGTGAGGTGCTTTCCGTCCTCATTTTTTCGTCTTGTCCTGGGTACCTCTATTTTCTTTCTGCCGCTTAGATAAGCTCCCGTCTCGCTTCTCTCGCAGTTCTTTATATCCTCTACGCTTCCGGCGCATACTACCTCTCCGCCGCTCCTTCCGGCTCCCGGGCCTATGTCCACTATATAGTCCGCCGCGTACATGGTGTCCTCGTCATGCTCGACGACGATAAGAGTATTGCCCATGTCACGCAGGTTTTTCAGAGTGGCGATAAGCTTGTCATTGTCCCTCTGATGAAGGCCAATGCTCGGCTCGTCAAGTATATATACTACGCCGACAAGTCCGGAGCCGATCTGTGTCGCCAGCCTTATGCGCTGGGACTCGCCGCCTGAGAGCGTACCGGCAGAACGGCTCAGAGTAAGATAATCAAGGCCTACGTCTATAAGGAATCCTATTCTCGCGTTTATCTCCTTAAGGATCCTGTCCGCTATCATCATTTCCTTAGGCGTAAGCACAACTGACGCGAAGAAGTCCCTGATTTCCGTAATGCTCATCTCGGTTATTTCAGAAATATTCTTTCCGCCGACAGTCACGGCCAGTATCTCGGGACGAAGCCTTCTTCCGTGGCAGGACGGGCATTCTATTTCCATCATATACTGCTCGTACTCGCCCCTCATCGTCTCCGATGTCTCGTTGTATCTTCTCTGCAAATTTCCGATAACACCGTCAAAGGAGTAGTCATAGTAGCTAAATCCCTTGGCGCTCATATATTCTATCCTTATTTTCTCGCCCTTTGTACCGTAGAAAATTATATTCTTGACCTCGTCGGAAAGCTCCTCAAAGGGCGTATCGATGCTGAAATCGTATTTCTTTGCCAGCGCCTTAAAAAGCTCCGTACTCATAGTGCCTCCGTTCCCAACGGAGTTGAATCCGGGCGCCGAGATGGCTCCCTTTGATATGCTGAGGGCCGTATTAGGCACTATAAGCTCCGGCGAAAACTTCTTCATCATGCCAAGGCCGGAGCATTCCGGGCAGGCGCCGCTCGGATTGTTGAAGGAAAATGAACGGGGCTCGATCTCCGGCACACTTATTCCGCATTCCGGGCAGGCAAAATTCTCACTGAATATTACTGTTTTGTCGCCTATTATGTCGGCGGCTACGATACCGCCGGAAAGAGCCGACGCCGTCTCAACCGAGTCGGCAAGTCTCTTTTGTATTCCGTCTCTTACCTTGAGCCTGTCCACAACGATTTCTATTACGTGTTTCTTGTTTTTATCCAGTTTGATCTCCTCTGACAGATCATAGACCTCGCCGTCTATTCTTGCGCGTACATAGCCGTTTTTCTTAGCGTCCTCAAGCAGCTTTACGTGTTCGCCCTTTCTCGCCTTTACGACCGGCGCCAGTATCTGTATCCTGCTGTCCGCAGGAAACTGCATTATCTGGTCAACTATCTGGTCAACGGTCTGTTTTTTGATCTCCCTGCCGCATTTCGGGCAGTGCGGAGTGCCGACTCTGGCAAACAGCAAACGTAAATAATCGTATATCTCAGTAACCGTTCCGACTGTAGACCTTGGGTTGTTGTTGGTAGTTTTCTGGTCTATACTTATCGCGGGGGAAAGTCCGCCTATATAGTCCACGTCAGGCTTGTCCATCTGTCCAAGGAACTGACGGGCATAGGAGGAAAGCGACTCGACATATCTCCTCTGCCCCTCCGCGTAAAGCGTGTCGAAGGCAAGTGAGCTTTTTCCGGAGCCTGACACTCCTGTAAACACAACAAACTTGTCTCTCGGTATATTCAAATCTATATTTTTGAGATTATGGGAGCGTGCTCCCTTTATTTCAATTATATTTTTTGCCATTTCAGTCACCGTTTATATGTTTTTTGATCTCTATAAGTATGTCTCTCAGCTCCGCGGCCTTCTCAAACTGAAGGTCGGCGGCAGCTTTTTTCATGTCCTTTTCTATCTTAACAGCCTCTTTGCGAAGCTCCTTAATATCCATAGACTCGTAATCCTTTTCAAGTCCCTTTTTATGTTTTTCATCGACGGACTTGGTGGCCTGGATAATGTCATAGACCTTTTTCTGAATGGTCTGCGGAATTATCCCATGCTCCTCATTATACCGCATCTGTATGGCGCGTCTCCTGTCAGTCTCATATATAGCCCTGCTCATGGAGTCTGTCATAACGTCCGCGTACATTATTACCCTTCCCTCAGAGTTTCTGGCGGCTCGGCCTATGGTCTGTACAAGGCTGGTCTCTGAACGCAGAAAGCCCTCCTTGTCGGCGTCCAGTATAGCCACAAGGGCTACCTCCGGAATATCCAGTCCCTCTCTCAAAAGGTTGATGCCGACAAGCACGTCAAAGACGTCCATTCTCAAGTCTCTGATTATTTCCAGCCTTTCCAGCGTATCTATGTCCGAATGAAGGTATCTGACCCTTACGCCCATTTCCTTCATATAATCGGTCAGTCTTTCCGCCATCTTCTTGGTGAGCGTCGTCACAAGCACCTTGTACCCGTCGCCAACCGTTTTGTTTACCTCGCTTATAAGGTCGTCTATCTGTCCCTGAACAGGCTTTACCGTTATTTCCGGGTCAAGAAGTCCGGTCGGTCTGATTACCTGCTCGACCGTCTGTTCGGAATGCTCCGCCTCATATTTTGACGGCGTTGCCGATACAAACAGCATCTGGTTTATCTTGCTCTCGAACTCATTGAATTTCAGCGGCCTGTTATCCAGAGCGGACGGCAGACGGAAGCCGTATTCAACAAGAGTGGTTTTCCTCGAACGGTCGCCCTCGTACATTCCCCTTATCTGCGGAACCGAAACATGGGACTCGTCGGCTATTATAAGGAAATCCTTCGGGAAAAAGTCCAGAAGCGTGCTTGGAGCGCTGCCCGGCTCCCTCAGCTCAAGATGTCTGGAATAGTTCTCAATGCCAGTGCAGAATCCCATTTCCGACAGCATCTCAATATCGTATCTTGTCCTCTGCTCAAGCCTTTGGGCCTCAAGCAGCTTGTCCTCTCTTTTAAGCTCGGCAAGCCTTTCCTCCAGCTCCTTTTCTATATTGACAAGGGCAATTTCCATCTTTTCCTTTGAGGTCACATAATGCGACGCCGGAAAAATAACGACGTGTTCCCTTGTGCCTATGACATTTCCCGTCACAACGTCTATTTCGGATATTTTGTCTATCTCGTCTCCGAAAAACTCGACCCTGATGGCGCTTTCACTGTTAGCGGCGGGGAAAATTTCCACAACGTCCCCCTTTACCCTGAACATACCCCTGTCAAACTCCATTTCATTCCTAACATATTGAAGCTCTACAAGGCGGTGCAGCACCTCGTCCCTGTCCTTTTCCATGCCTGTCCTGAGTGAAAGGGACATACTTTTATATTCCTCGGGATCGCCCAGGCCGTAAATACACGATACACTGGCCACTACCAGCACGTCGTCCCTCTCAAACAGGGCAGATGTGGCCGAATGACGCAGCTTGTCTATCTCGTTGTTTATAGCCGAATCCTTCTCTATATATGTATCCGTACTCGGCACGTATGCCTCCGGCTGGTAGTAATCATAATAGGACACAAAATACTCTACCGCGTTATTGGGAAAAAGCTCCTTAAACTCACTGTAGAGCTGTGCCGCCAGCGTTTTGTTATGGGCAATTACCAGTGTCGGCTTCTGCATACCCACGATTATATTCGCCATTGTGAAGGTTTTTCCGCTTCCGGTAACACCCATAAGTGTCTGAAACTTTTTACCCTCTTTAAATCCGGCCACAAGCTTTTCTATAGCCTCAGGCTGGTCACCGGTCGGCTTATATTTTGACACGATTTGAAACTCAGGCATAGCGCGCCTCCATTTTGCAAACATTTGTTCTATTATATCATAGAATATTTTAAAGAAAAAGTATAATTTTTAAAAAATTACGAAAATATTTTTGTATTTTTTACATTATTTTGACCCAGGTAAAATCAAACAGCCCTTTCGGTCAAATTCATTTGGCAGAAAGGGCTGTTTGATCTCATCGATCGATTATTTGATTATATCCATCTTTTTAAGGGCGTCCATAGCGGCAGACTGCTCCGCCTCTTTTTTGCTCTTTCCGCAGCCTTCTCCCATGACCTTGCCGTCATGGCTGACAGCTGCCTTAAACATTTTGTCATGGTCGGGACCCGACTCCCCGATTATTTCATAATGTACAGGCTCCTTGCTGGTCCTTTGTATTTCCTCCTGAAGTCTTGTCTTGCAGTCGATCGTATTGAGAGTAAGCCTTATTTTGCCGACCGTACTCTCCAACTGGGCAAGGATATGCCTTCTGGCGGCGTCGATACCTCCGTCAAGGTACACCGCCCCTATTACCGCCTCAAAGGCGTCGGCAAGTATGGAATCCCTGTGTCTGCCTCCCGTTGTTTCCTCTCCCTTGCCAAGCATTATGAAATCGCTTATGCTTATCTCCCTGGCTCTTTCGGCAAGGCTGGCCTCACACACGGTGCCGGCCCTGAGCTTAGTCAGCTCTCCCTCCGGAATATGCTGATAGCAGTTATAGATATAATCGCTGATCACAAGCTCCAAAACAGCGTCGCCCAAAAACTCCAGCCGCTCATTGTTGTCATATTTCTCAATATGCTTCTCATTGGCGTAAGAGCTGTGGGTGAACGCTTTTTTTAAAAGCTCTTTGTTTTTGAATTTATATTTAATTATGTCCTCAAATTGCTCCAAATTTGTATTGTTCATGATTACTCCGCAACCACATTACTAATATAATCAATAGCGTCCTTAACTGTCTTAATTTTGTCAGTATCGTCTGTGTTGAACGTGACCTCATATTCCTCCTCAAGGGCAGAGATCACCTGAAAAAGGTCAAATGAATCAGCGCCAAGATCGGCAAACGCTGTATCCTCACTTAAGGTTTCCGGCTCTACACCGAGCTGTTCAGCAATAATATTAATAATATTAGATGTGTCCATAAAACAAATTCTCCTTCTTATTCTTGTATCAGTTTTTCTATTTTGGCAACAGTATCGTTTTCTATGAAATCAACAGCATGTTTGATGCAGTTAACGACAGCCGGGGATTTGCAGCTTCCGTGCATTTTCATAACAAGGGCCTTAAGGCCGATATACGGAGCCCCGCCAACATTGTCGGAATCGAAGTTTTTCTTGATATTGCCAAACGGGGTCTTAAGAACCGCCGCCGCCAGCTTATAGGGGCCCTTTGTGATCTCGGCCTTGATAAGCTTAAACAGAGACTTGCTCAGACCCTCGGTGAGCTTAAGGATAGTATTGCCTACAAATCCGTCGCACACTATTATGTCCGCCACGCCGTTTGGAATATCAACGATCTCAGCATTTCCGATAAAATTGATGCCCTCTGTTTTCTCAAGGAGCTCATATACTTCCTTTACGAGCATATTGCCCTTTTCCTTTTCCACGCCGATGTTCGCAAGACCGACGGTGGGATTTTTTATCCCAAGGACATTCTCAGCGTAGACCGAACCCATTTTCGCGAACTGCACAAGATACTGCGGCTTGCAGTCCACATTGGCCCCGCTGTCCAAAAGAAGCGAGAAACCCTTCAGATTTGGCACGCAGGTTCCAAGAGCCGGCCTTTCTATGCCCTTTATCCTTCCGACCGTAACCGTTCCGCCGACAAAAAGCGCTCCAGTGCTTCCGGCCGAAATAAAGGCAGACGCCTTTTTTTCCTTAACAAGCTTAAGTCCGACCATAAGCGAAGAATCCTTCTTGCGTCTTATGGCCTCCGTAGGAACCTCGTCCGTACCGATGACCTCTTCGGCATTAATTATCTCTATACTGTCCTCATCATAAGTATATGATACAAGTTCATTTTTTACAATATCTTCTTTGCCTACGAGCAGAACTTTAACGGGATACAGCTTTACCGCCTCCGCAACGCCCTTTACTATCTCAAATGGGGCATTGTCCCCGCCCATTGCGTCCACCGCTATTACTATGTTTCTCTCCAAATGGGTCCACCTCTTTTTCTTTTTATCCGAGGAACAAAATAAGGCAGCCTTCAAAAGCTGCCTTATGGTTATGATCAGTCTACAGGTGTAACAACCTTTTTGTTATATGCGCCGCATGCCTTACATACATGATGAGCCACCATAAGTTCTCCGCACTTGCTGCATTTTACAAGTGTGGGTGTCGCAATAGTCCATGTAGCTGCTTTTCTTTTGCCTTTTTTTGATTTTGAGACTCTTCCTTTAGGTACTGCCATTTCTCTTTACACCTCCTCATCGAATTTGAGAAGAGAACGTAAACTTTCAAACCTTGGATCTATATACGTCGTATCACAGCCGCAATCCTTTTCATTAAGATTCTGACCGCATACAGGGCATAAACCCTTACAGTCATCGCTGCATACAACCTTCATCGGCATAGCCGCCAATATATTTCTCATTACAGTTGATGTAAGGTCTATAGAATCTCCCGAAAAAGTTTCTATCTCTTCGTCATAACTTGCATTACTGCTGAATTTTTCATTCAATTTGAAGTCAACGGAAACACTGACAGGTGTAAGACACCTGTCACAGGGTATAGTCATATCCACGGAACCCTCCCCGTTAATATAATAAATATCCCCGTCCTTTATTACTTCTCCTTCGAGACTAACAGGCGTTGTGAAAACCGCCCCATCGGTACAATTGGCCATGTCCGCAAGCTTCTCATTGAAGCTGAAAGGAAAACTGGCCTCCCGTCTGCCCGAAACAGCGGAAATGTTAATATCCATAGTTATTAATCACCCCTGCAAGTCATACTCTAACAATTATACTAACAACATAATTATTTGTCAATCAAAAATTTTATAAACCGCGCAGAACGCGGTTTATAAAATTTATTTTTTAATTTATAGCCTTGTTTTTACTTATTAAGAGCCTCAACGATGTCCCTTGTATCTCTTGCGATAACAAGCTCCTCGTTTGTAGGAATAACAAATACCTGTACTCTTGACTGTCTTGTTGTGATCTCGATAGCCTTGCCTCTCTGGCTGTTGTTGTAGGAGTCGATCTCGATTCCAAGGTATCTGAGGTAGTCGCAGATTACCTGACGCATTGTGGCGCTGTTCTCGCCAAGACCGGCTGTAAATACGATAGCGTCAACGCCCTTCATGGCTGTTACATATTCGCCGATAGTCTTAGCTACACGATAAGCGAAAAGGTCAAGAGCGGATGTAGCTCTTTCGTTTCCCTCGCCCTCGGCTGTCTCGATGTCACGGAAGTCGCTTGATACGCCTGAGATACCAAGTACGCCCGACTCCTTGTTGAGAATGTGGTCCATCTGGTCAACTGAAAGGTTTTCTTTTCTCATAAGGTAAAGAATAACCGCGGGGTCAACCGAGCCGCTTCTTGTTCCCATTGCGAGTCCGTCAAGCGGTGTGAAACCCATTGAGGTATCAACTGAGATTCCTTTTCTTACCGCGCAAACGCTGGCGCCGTTTCCAAGATGGCAGGTAACGATCTTAAGCTCCTCAATGGGTTTGCCGATGAGGTTAGCGCATTCCTGAGAAACAAATCTGTGGCTTGTTCCGTGGAAGCCGTATTTTCTGATCTTATACTTTTCATAGTATTCATAAGGGATAGCGTAGAGATATGCTTTCTCAGGCATTGTCTGATGGAAGGCTGTATCGAATACGCCTACCTGAGGAACGCCGGGCATAAGCTTTTCGCAAGCCTCGATACCGATGATGTTTGCGGGGTTATGGAGGGGCGCAAGGTCGATACATTTTCTTAAAGCGTCCTTGACCTCCTCTGTAATAAGAACTGAGCCTGCGAAGTATTCTCCGCCGTGTACTACACGGTGTCCTACAGCGCCGATCTCAAGAGCTGAGCTGATTACGCCGTGATCAGCGTCAACAAGAGCGTCCATAACGGCCTTAACGGCTGTAGCGTGGTCGGGAAGGGGATCGTTTGAAACATACTTTTCCTTTCCGACAGGCTCATGCTTAAGCACGCCGTCGATACCGATTCTCTCGCAAAGGCCCTTCGCAAGTACGTTTTCTGTCTCGCTGTCGATGAGCTGATATTTAAGTGAGGAACTTCCGCAGTTTAAAACAAGAATTTTCATTTTATGTTTCTCTCCTTATCTTTTTTATCTGGATTATATTATAGTTGCCTGGAAAGCTGTAAGAGCAACGCAAGCTACGATATCCTCAGCGTTGCAGCCTCTTGAAAGGTCATTAACAGGAGCGGCAAGGCCCTGAAGAACGGGTCCGAAAGCTTTAGCTCCGGCAAATCTCTGAACAAGCTTGTAGCCGATGTTGCCCGCGTCGATGTCAGGGAATATAAGTACGTTTGCCTTTCCTGCTACATCGCTTGTAGGAGCCTTAAGCTCGCCGACCTCTTTTACGATAGCGGCGTCAAGCTGAAGCTCGCCGTCAAGCATGATCTCAGGATGTTTCTCTTTAGCAATCTTTGTAGCCTCCACAACTTTTGTAACATCAGCGTGTTTAGCCGAACCCTTTGTTGAATGGCTGAGCATAGCTACTCTTGCGTCTCCGCCTACGAAAGCCTCAAAGCTTGCTGCTGAAGCTGTGGCGATAGAAGCCAGCTCCGCGGGATTAGGATTCTGGTTAAGAGCGCAGTCAGCAAAGAGGAGAACACCGTTGTTTCCGTATGTCTCGTCCTTGCAGCACATTACGAAGAATGAGGATACAAGCTCTGTTCCGGGTGCTGTCTTAAGTATCTGGAGCGCGGGTCTTAATGTATCGGCTGTTGAGTGGATAGCGCCTGATACCATACCGTCTGCAACGCCGATCTTAACAAGAAGAACGCCAAAGTATGTATAGTCTGCCTTAGCTGTCTTTTCAGCCTCTTCGGGTGTAAGACCCTTGCTCTTTCTGGCCTCGCAGAAAGCGGCGATGACCTCGTCCATTCTCTCATAGTTTTCAGGATCGATAATAGTTGCCTTTGAAAGGTCGCAGCCCTTTCCTGCCTCAAGAATTTTGTCTTTGTTGCCGACAAGGATAAGGTCAGCTATATCCTCTTTAAGGATCATATCCGCAGCGTCAAGAGTTCTTCTCTCATAAGCCTCGGGTAAAACGATTGTTTTTTTATTTTTCTTTGCTCTCTCTTTTATGCTGGTTAAGAAATCCATTACAAAAGCCCTCCTAGAAATAAAATGTTGATTTTTTAACAGGCGTTACCGCCTTCATAATTATACAAGTATAATTATATAACCAACAAAAAAATTAGTCTATATTAAAATTACATAATTTTTTCAATAATACCTTCATATTACTGACATCTACAGCAATATGCAAAATATTTCATTTAGCAGAATTAATTCCATAGATATACTTTTTGGCGATCTGTTGTATATTGTTTTTTAATATGAACAAATATTTTATTTTTCACTTTATAGAGCAAAACGCCTTTCTTTTTGATATAATAGTAATAAACAATAGCTTTGAACACAAAAAGGAGGCGCACTGTTATGAACACAACGGCTGTCATCGCCGAATATAATCCCTTTCACAACGGGCATAAATTCCATCTTCGTTCAGCAAGACGGTCATCTTCCGCCGACTATATAGTTGCAATAATGAGTCCTTCCTTCGTACAGCGCGGAGAATCCGCCGTATATGATAAATGGTCAAGGACAAGGGCGGCGCTTCGCGGAGGGGCGGACATGGTGATCGAGCTTCCCGTCGTTTACTCCACCGCCTCGGCCGAGAATTTTGCCAGAGGCGCCGTAAAATTAGCGGCCGCGTCAGGCATCGCGGATAATCTTGCCTTCGGCGCCGAGACCGATGATCTTCCGGCGCTAAATTCCGCCGCGGAGCTGCTCACAGCACCTACCGACAGCTTTAATGAGGCTTTGAGAAACGAGCTTTCTAAAGGAGTATCCTTTCCTAACGCCAGGGCGGCCGCCTACAGCAGAGTGACCGGCAAGGGTCCCGATATTTTAAGCACCTCCAACAATATTCTGGCTGTAGAATATTTAAAATCGCTCAAATTATTTTCCTCCGGCATACGTCCCGTAATAACCAAGCGCACAGGCTCCGAATACAATTCTGATAAAATAGAGGGGACCATAGCCTCGGCCTCGGCGGTCAGGAAGGTTATATACAAAGGCAAGACCAACCTTATCACGCAGGCTGTACCTCCCGAATGCTTTGATATATACGAGAAGGCCGTCCCGATATTCATGGACAGCTTTTCCGACGCCATAGCCTACTGTCTGAGAACGATGTCCGCTGATGACCTTCGTCAGATCAGCGGAATATCCGAGGGGATAGAAAATCGGATTTTGAAAACCGTCGGCAGCACTTACAAAATCACCGACATTTGTGCCGAGCTGAAAACCAAACGCTACACCTATACAAGACTGATGCGGATAATCTGCCATATACTGCTTGGCATAACAAAGGAGCACGAGGAAATGTTCTCGCCCCTTGACTTTGAGCCGTATATAAGAGTGCTTGGCTTCAGGAAATCCGCCGAGCCGCTTGTAGGGGCACTTTCCCGAAACTCCTCGGTCCCCGTCATAATGAACGTCAACAGAGATGAGCGCCTCCTCTCCGAAAAACAAAGGCTACTGCTAGATATAGAAAAAAGGTCAACTGACATTTATTATCTTGCCCAGCCTACCCCTTCGGCCAAAAAACGGGCCTTGGATTACACCATGCCCGTCATTGTTGAAAATTTATAAGCTTATATCATCTTTGTCTCCCTGCTGTCATATTAATTATCTAAAGACTTCAGGGGGATTTTTATGTCAGCGGTATTTAAAGCAATAGCGGTTTTGTTTCTCACGGCCAACATAGTTCTTTTCAGCGACAAAATGACTGCCGCGGCCCTGAACGGTCTTACTCTGTGGCTGAACACAGTCGTACCGTCTCTTTTCCCTTTTATGGTCATATCATCGTGGCTGTCCTTTGGAAGCCTTAGATCAAAAAATCCGGCCGATAAGATCACACTTCGGCTTTTCGGCGTGCCTGCCGCGCTTATGCCGGTCTTTGTTATCGGGATAATTTCCGGCTATCCCGTCGGCGCGAGGCTTATCTCCAGCCTGTATTCCGAGGACAGAATCACGAGAGCAACCGCCGAGCATATGCTCTCATTCTGCAATAACGCCGGAATCGTATTTATAATTTCAGCCGTAGCCTCGTCAATGCTCTCTGACAGTCGGTCGGGGCTGTTCTTCATAGGCATATGCGCATTTTCGTCCCTGTTCACGGGAATGATCTATAATCTGCTTTTCCCTTGCCGTGACAGTATGAGATTTATCCCGCGCGGCACGGCTAAAGGCACAGGCATATACACAGCTATATCCTCGGCCGTAAGGTCTATCCTGATGGTCGGCGGCTGTATAATATTCTTCTTTGTAGTCTCAGAGTCCGTAATGGATCTGCTTCCCGTATCAGACGGCCTTATGCGTGGTCTTATAGGTGGCATATTGGAGTTTACCGGCGGCATAGGCTTTCTCGCCTCCTCCGGGTATCCAAAAAAAGTCGTTTATCCCCTCATCGCTGCTCTGCTGTGCTGGGGCGGATTCTCCGTACACCTGCAAACGCTGGCTTTGGTCGAAAGTGATGAAATAGACATGAGAAAATATATGGTCTGCAAGGCGTTCAGCGCCGCTGTCGCTTATTTCACGGCGTATTTTTCATTCGACAGCTTTTTTCTCAAAACAACGGGGACCGCTTCAGCCTTCAATGAGCTGCCCTCGTCGCCGTCCCTGTTTTTAATATCGTCCCTGCTGTCGTTCGCAATATATCTTCTGTTAAAAACAAAAAAACAGGCATAGGATCAATTCCCATGCCCGGATAATGCTATCAGTCTTTCTTTACTCCCTTGAGCTCCTGTCTGTTGTCAAAGATAACATTGATGTTTTCCTTGAAGAACTCCATGAGCTTGCGGTTCTCCTGCTCTATTGTCTCCTGCATCTCTCTTAAACGCTGCTCCGCAACGCCCATAACGTCATCCGCGTAGTCGATCGCTCCAAGGCGCATTTCCTTAGCGCTTTTCTTAGTAGCGTCCATGATCTCGGCGGCCTGCTCATAGGCCTTCTTTGTAACGGCGTGCTCCTCAACAAGCTTGCCAAGACGCACCTCCGCTTCCTTGAGCATTTCGTCGGCCTCCTTCTGCGCGTCAACAAGGATCTTGTTTCTTTCCTCGATGACCCATTTGGACTGCTTGATCTCATTGGGAAGCTTCATCTTTATCTCATCGATAATTTCAAAAATCTCGTCCTTATCTACCTGAACTTTGTTTGAAAAAGGCGAAGAACGGCCTTCATCTACTACCTGCTCCAGTTCTTCCAAAAGCTTTAATACTGTATCATCCATTCTTATCCCTCTCTTTCGATTTTTCTTTAAGCTTATTTTTAACAGCCTCCGGAACAAACATATCCAGATTTCCGTTAAAGGCCAGTATTTCTCTTACCGCGCTTGAACTCAGCGTTATATTTTCCGGACTAGCCGCAAGAAAGACCGTATCAACATCACCTGTGAGCTGTCTGTTTATGATAGCTCTCTGAAATTCATCAGCAAAATCATTGACGTCCCTTACACCTCGGACTATGACCTTTGCCCCTACCTTGTGCGCAAACTCGCCAAGCATACCGTCTATGTCCATTACCTCCACGTTGCCTAAGTCCCTTGTTACCTCCTTAAGCAGCTCAAGACGCTCCTCAGTGCTTAAAAGAGACCTCTTATTAGGGTTTCCGCAGACTCCTATGATAAGAGTGTCCACCATAGCCGAGGCCCTTTTTATAATGTCCAGATGACCGTTAGTCACCGGATCAAAGCTCCCCGGATATATTGCCTTTAACATCTTTCTTCCTCCAAATTCAAAAACATAATGTCAGCCGGACCGCATTTTCTTTTTTTAATAATTTCGTATCCCTCTACCGCAGGAAAATCATAGCCCTTTTTACATTCGGCCACGATATACCCGTCTGTTGTAAGTATTTTTGTCCTCCTGATCTCTCCAAGCACCGGCGCATAAAAGCCCTCGGCATAGGGTGGATCCATAAATATTATATCAAATTTATCTCCCCTGTCCGCCAGCCTTCTTATGGCTGTGAACACATCGTCCCTTATGATCTCGGCCCTGTCCGCCAGCCTTGTAACAAAAAGGTTCTGTTTTATTATGTCAGCACAGACCGGCGACATATCCACAAAAACAGCCGTTTTCGCCCCTCTGCTTAAAGCCTCGATACCTATCGCTCCCGAGCCGCTGAACAAGTCAAGAAAAGCACAGTCATATAAGTCAGGGTTAAGCATATTAAAAAGCGACTCCTTCACCCTGTCGGTGGTCGGCCTTGTATCCATTCCCTCAGGCGCCTTGAGCTGAAGCCTTCTGGCACTTCCGGCAATAACACGCATACTTACCCTCCATATCCTTCCGAAAGGCGCAAAGACACCTCCGAAACAAACTATAATGAGTATACCAAACTTGTGCATAAAAAACAACAAAAATTTAATATTTAAGACATCTTTACGGATTTTTCGGTCTCATATACCCACATTATCCGATACAGCAAGCTCCTCAAGCTGCTTTTTCAGGGCAATATTCTCCTCTTTCTCAAGTCCGGGATCCTCCTTCATAATTTTATGTGAAGCCTCCTGCGCCGATTTCAGTATATCCATATCCCTATACAAATTAGCTATTTTCAGGCTTGGCAGTCCGTGCTGTCTCGTACCGAAAAACTCACCCGGCCCTCTCAGCTTCAGGTCCATTTCGGATATTTTAAAGCCGTCTGTGGTCGACGTCATTGTTTTGAGTCTTTTTCGTGTTATCTCGCTTTTGTTGTCCGATATAAGTATACAGTAGGACTTCTCGCTTCCCCTGCCTACTCGTCCTCTTAGCTGGTGGAGCTGCGCCAGACCAAACCTCTCGGCGTTCTCGATCACCATGACTGTCGAATTCGGCACGTTTATTCCAACCTCTATTACGGTCGTAGCCACAAGTATGTCCGTCTTTCCGGCTGCGAAGTCCATCAAAATACCTTCTTTTTCCTCGGATCTCATTTTTCCATGTATAACAGCGATCCTTCTATGACCCAAAGCCGTAGACCTTAATCCCTCTGAATATTCCATTACCGATTCGGCTTCTACTTTCTCATTTTCCTCGACCATAGCGCAGATGATATATGCCTGTCTGCCCTTTTCGATCTCCTTTTCTATAAACCTGTATATCCTTTCCCTGTATCCGGTATTTACCGCGAACGTATCTACTTGCTGTCTTCCCGGCGGAAGGCTGTCTATTATCGATATGTCCAGATCGCCGTAAAGTATGAGCGCAAGCGTCCTTGGGATCGGTGTTGCCGTCATAACAAGTACGTGCGGATTATTTCCCTTTTCGGAAAGGGTCCGTCTCTGTCTAACGCCAAAGCGGTGCTGTTCGTCCGTTATTACAAGTCCGAGGTTCCTAAACTCCACTTTGTCCTGGATCACGGCGTGAGTTCCGACAATTATATCGGCCCCGCCCGAGGCGGCTTTCAGCAGCGCCTCTCTTTTCTCCCTCGCCTTCAGTCCTCCTGTCATAAGCAGTATGTTTATCCCCAGCGGCTCAAAGACCTCTTTAAAGCTTTCGTAATGCTGCGCGGCCAAAACCTCTGTCGGCGCCATCATAACGGCCTGATAGCCGTTTTTCACCGTCCTGTAGGCCGCCGCCATAGCGACCGCTGTTTTACCGCTTCCTACGTCACCCTGAACGAGCCGGTTCATTACCTTCCCGCCTGTCAAGTCAGATGTGATCTCACCAAATACCTTCTCCTGCGCCTCTGTGAAGCTGAACGGCAGTCTGTCAAAAAACGGCCGCATATCATTTTCTTTCATTTTTATGCCTGTCCTGTCGCCATTCCCCTCGGCCTTGAGCCTCAAAAGCGCCGTCTGCAGCATAAACAGCTCCTCAAACACAAGCCTTTCCCGTGCTAAAGCACAGAACTCAGCGTTTTCCGGCATATGGATATTTTTCAAAGCGAAGGCCCTGTCGGCAAGGTGATATTCCTTCTTTATGTCCGGCGGCAAAAACTCATCTATATCGACCTCCAGCGAATCAAACACCTCCGCAACGGTCTTTCTGAACACCTTCTGGCTCAGTCCGGCGCAGAGCGGATATATGGGAACTATTTTCCCATTCCATGTCCCGTCGGTCCCAAGCTTTTCTGTCTCAGGAGACTGCATCTCACGGTGTCCATTACGCTTTACGGTCATTTTTCCGATAAAGGCGTACTTTTCTCCCGCCCTTATATTATTTTTAATATACGGCTGATTATACCAGACGACGGCTATGCTTCCGCTTTCGTCATATACCCTGACCTTTGTTATCGCCATGCCGTGGAAATAACCCGTCTTAGGCTCGTCCTTCGGCACGGCGGTAATGACAGAATCCTCGTCCGGAACAAGCTCGGCGATAGGCGTCACTTTAGTTCTGTCCTCATAGTCTCTCGGATAATGGCTTATAATATCCCCTGCCGTTTCTATATTCAGCTTTTTTAAATATTTTGCCCTTTCGGCTCCTATTCCTTTTATATCGTTTACAGGACTGTTAAGCTTAAGCATTGCCCACCTCAGGATCTTATTTTTGTTCTTATTTTGTCAAAATATATCATTTTTCATCATTCTTCGCCAATTATAGGGAATTCCTTGCATTTTGTTATATTTTTTACTTTAGTCCATATACATAGACTAAGAAATTTTTAGTATGATAAACATAAAGAATGTAAAGGAGTCAGTAACGAAGGTTAGCGGCCATAGAGGAAACAAGCATTATGAAGCTTTATGCTATGCAGTGTATGCCGCGTACAGCTATCGGCCCAACGAACCGCAGATGGAAATCATTCGCAACGAGGCCGGAAAGGCCGCCAATACCAACGCCAATGCTGTATCAAGAGCCGTCGGAGATATTTGGGATAACGGCGACAAAGCTATACTTTCTGCCATATATGGACACCCTCTGATAGAGCGGCCTTCGCCCAAGGATCCGGTGCTTATTCCGGCACAGCATCTGCGGATACATAAATACGACGACAAGTCCAAACCGCAGACAGTCTGAGCTCCATTTGAATCAAAAGGGCGGAATATCAGATATTCCGCCCTTTTTTTCATCTTACTCCACAGAAATTATATAGTAGTAAAGCTGCTGATCGCCCGAGTGTATCTCTACATCGCAGTCGGAAAGCTCCTTTGAAATATAATCGCTTATTTCGTTTGCCATTTCCTCTGTCGCTTCACTTCCGTAATATATGCTTATTATCTCACTGTCGTCATCAGCGGCCTTTTTAACAAGCTCCTTGGTGGCCTCCTGAACGTCCTTTCCGACAACGGCTATATCGTCGTTGAGCATTCCAAGAATGTCGCCCTTTATTATTTCATTGTCGCCTATCCTTGTGTCTCTTACGGCATATGTCACCGAGGCTGTAGTCACGTTTTTAATAGCCTCATTCATTTCCTCGATAACGTCGTCAAGGCTTTCCTCGGCGTTATAGCAGAGCATAGCCGTAATAGCCTCAGGCATCGACCTTGTCGGGACAACGAATACCTTCTTGTCCTCGGTAAGGTTCCTCGCCTGCTCGGCGGCAAGAATTATATTCTTATTATTGGGCATGATAACAATGTTATCAGCGTCGATCTCGCCGATGGCGTTAAGAATATCCTCCGTGCTGGGGTTCATTGTCTGTCCGCCCTCAATTATCACGTCCACGCCAAGACTTCTGAATATATCAGCAAGTCCCGAGCCGGAGCAGATAGAAATAAATCCGGTTTTCTTATGCTCCTTCTTAGGCTGAACGTCAGGAGCCGTAGCGGCGGCCTGGGCGTTTACGCTCTTTCCCTCGGCTGAAAAGTCTATTTTATTTGTATGCTGCTCACGCATATTATCGATCTTAAGTC